>PNJY01000011.1 GCA_013822125.1 Erythrobacter sp.
AAAGGGCAAGGCCCGGATGCGCGAATACGGCAACGTCAGCATCCCGCAGGAGGCGTTTATCGCTGCGCTGAGGATGGGGGAGGAGTAAATCCTCCCCTCCCGTTTACGGGAGGGGCCGGGGGTGGGCCATCAGAGGGGCCATCACCGCTCATCCTGAGCTTGTCGAAGGAATGTGGTGGAGGGGCACCCTCGGCCAATTCCCCCTCCTCTTTAGGGGAGGGGGTTAGGGGGTGGGGGCCTCACCACGCCATTTTGGCGGACCAAGTTTCACACGAGCCCCCAAACACCGCTACGACTTGATTTTTTAGCCCTCTGCGATACTCTTCCCCCATGACCAAGCTCTCGCCCATCGTCTCCGAGTTCGAGACCGAGGAAGAGGCTGCTGCCTATGACGCATGGTTGCGCGCCAAGGTTGCCGCCTCGCTGGCCGACCCGCGCCCTCCGGTGCCGCATGACGAGGCTATGGCGCGGATCAGGGCACACATCAGGAAGCGCAGTGGACGCCGTTCTGAATGATCTCACTGATCTGGCGGGAAACTGCATTAGCCGACCTAGAAGCGATCTATGATTACATCGCCGTTTACGATGCCGCTGCGGCGGATCGGCTTCAGGATTTGATAGAAGCCTGCGCCGAGCGGCTTCCCGATCACCCTTTCATGTATCGGTCGGGGCGGCTGGATGGTACCCGCGAAGCGGTGGTGCATCCCAACTACCTGCTGGTTTATCGTGTCGGGACGGACAGCGTGGAAATCCTCAACGTGGTCCACGCGAGACAGCAGTATCCGTGATCGGCTGGCATGGGGGAGGAGTAAATCCTCCCCTCCCGTTTACGGGAGGGGCCGGGGGTGGGGGCGTGCGCGCGCCAGCACCGCTATTCTGGCCCGCACAAAGCCGCTAAGCCTGAGGATGCGGGTGCGCCGGAGGCAGCCTGTCCCAGCGAAGGCGGGGGGGGAATGTCAGCATCCCGCAGGAGGCGTTTATCGCGGCGTTGCGGATGGGGGGGAATAGGGCGGTAAGCCCCCTCTTCTTCAGAGGAGGGGGTTTGGGGGTGGTGTTTTTCCTTTTCCCTCCCCGAACCGGGGGAGTCGCGAACGGCGCGCAGCGCCAGCGGGACAATCAGAAGGATGGTGGAGGGGGTAGACTCTGCAATGCATTTTGTGTGAAGAACTTGATGCAAGGGAGTGCTTTTGGTGGGAATCAACCTAATCGTCGCAGTTACAGACGAGGATTGGTTTAACCTATTGCGGGGCCAGGCTACCCTCGACGAGGTGAATTTTTGGTCTCCTTCACCCCGTAGCTTTCATGCGCTCCGGCCTGGCGAGCTTTTCCTGTTCAAGCTTCACGCTCCTAAGAATTTCATCGTTGGGGGCGGCGTATTTGCTCACGCAGACCAACTTCCCTGCTCATTGGCATGGGAAGCCTTTGGCATCAAAAATGGTGCAGAATCTCATAAGGAGATGCGCGATCGCATAGTGAAGTATCGTCGAGCGGGCGTTTTTGAAAAGCACGATTTTGAGATTGGCTGTCGAATACTGACGCAACCCTTTTTTTTGGACAAGCAAAGCTGGATTCCTGTCCCAGAAGATTGGTCACCAAATATCGTTTCATTCAAGACATACTCAACTGACGATCCGACAGGAATGCGTCTTTGGGAGTCCGTCCAGGATGGCCTTTTTGGAAGGGACCAGAATCGCCTTCAATCACCAATTCAGCGTTACGGCGAACCAACAATTGTGAGACCTAGGCTGGGTCAAGGTGGATTTAGGGCGCTAGTTACTGATGTTTATCATAGACGATGCGCGATCACCGGTGAGAAAACGCTTCCTGCGTTAGATGCTGCTCATATTTGGTCTTTTAGTGAAGGTGGGCCGAATGAGGTTGCGAATGGTTTACTACTTCGTAAGGATGTGCATAGCCTTTTTGACGCAGGTTATATCACTGTTACTGATGATCTTCACGTCAACGTTAGCTCCAAAATAAAGGAGCAATTTGAGAATGGTCGAGAATATTACGCGATGCACGGGAGAAGAATAATGCTGCCAGATCGTGAGGAGTGGCGACCCGATCCGGTGTATTTACGTATGCACAACGAAGAATTTTTGGGTTAGCGCAATGGCCTTCGGCGTATTCATGCACAAGGATGGGTCGATCTACGACGACATTCCCGAGGTGCATTACCAGTTTCCGAAGGTCTATCTCAGCCGCGCCAAGCAGATGGTCGGTGACTGGATCGTCTATCGCGAGCCGGTGAAGCTGCCGCAGTCCAAGGGCTTCTTCGCCGTGGCGAAGGTCGAGCGCATCATCCCTGATTCTGACGTATCGGATCGCTATCGCGCGCTGATCGAAGAGGGCAGCTATCTGCCGTTCGACCCGACTGTTCCACATATGGTGAATGGCCAGCCAGTCGAGCGGGAATTGGCCAATGCGCAAGCCGCCGTGCGCCCGCTCTCCAATTCGGATTTTGCGCGCATCATCGCATTGGGCTTGCCGGACGACGACACGCTACCGCGCACGGGCGACCTCGAACCGCTCAACCGCGTGCAGGACAGTCCACAAATGCCGTTCGAGATCGAGCGGCCCATTGTGCAAACGCTGCTCAATCGCCCTTTCCGTGACCGCGCGTTTCGCCGCGCGGTGCTGCACGCCTATGACGGGCGCTGCGCAGTGACGGGGTGGAAGCTCGTCAATGGCGGTGGCCGATTGGAGGCCGAGGCGGCGCATATCCGTCCGGTCGAGTACGGCGGACCGGACAGCCTCCGCAACGGCTTGGCCCTATCGGGCACAGCGCACTGGATGTTTGACCGTGGGCTGATCGGACTTACCGACAGCCTCGACATCATGGTCTCGCGGCAGGTCAACGATCCATCGAGTGTGGAGGCGATCATCAATCCCACGCGCAAGGCCATCGTGCCAACTAGAGAAGCCGAACGCCCGCACCCGCAGTTCCTGGCGTGGCACCGCGAGAACTGCTTCAAGCATTGAGCGCACGTTCAGTCCCCACCCCCAACCCCCTCCCCTAAAGAGGAGGGGGCTAAGTGTCCCCATCCCCACCCCGCTGCGGCTGCGCCACGTCTGCGACTCCCTCTGAAGCGGGGGGCTATAGGTGCCACCCATCATCCTTGAGTCGCCTTATTTTGTTTTCGCCCTCAAGCGCCGGGCGCGAGCCATCCGGCTCGCTTGGCTCCGCGCCATAAGGCGCGGCGGGCGGTCGCCCTTGCGGCTCGCTGGTCGCTCGCCGATCATAGCTTTCCAGCAGTCCTCGTTCGGATAGATCCCGCGCCTTCAGCGCTTCGAAGTGCTCCCACGCGGCGCGGGTCTCATCGCTCAGCGCATCCCATTCGCGCCGCCGCTCCGCCTCGACTTGCTGGCGCAGCGCCTCCACCTTGCGCTCGATGCTCGCGCGTACCTCCACCGGCGATGGGGTGCTTGCCGCCCGCTGCGCCTCGTGTTCCTTGATCCATTGCTTCTTGATCCGGTCAAGCTGCATCTGGTCGACCGCGCTCAGCCCTTTCGCGCGGCCATCGGCAAAGCGGCCCGGCGCGCGGTTCCTGAGCATGAACATCAGCAGCCGGTCGTTATAGGTGCGGCGCGTGCCCACCAGCTTGCCATAGGAATAGACGGGCACCTCCACCCCGTTGAGCGCGCGGTCCATCGCCACGTCCTCGATCCGCTGCACGCCCAGGTCGAGCGCCTTTTCCCACGCCTCGCGGAAGCTTTCGGCGCCCGGCTGGCGGCGCAGCAGATAGGCGCCGGGCTGGCTCATATCGACCGCGCGGCAGGCGGCATCGACGCTGCCGGTATCGGCCAGCGCCTCGATGAAATTGCGTTGGCGCTCAGGCGTCCAGCCATCGTGGCGGCTGGTCTGGCGCGGGACGGGGGTGAATTGCGGGAGCTCGCCAGCGGGGACGGGGAGGCGGGCGGTGCGGGGGTCGGCTTTGCGGGTCATTTTTCCTTCTTTCCGCAAGCGCATCCGCGCTCGCGATATCCTCGGCCCTGTCGGGCCTGCGGGCGGGCACCACCGGTAGGCTATCGCCTGCCGGCTACTTGAGCCGTGCCCTTGCGGTCCTGCGGACCGGTGATTTTTGAACACAAAACGCCGGAGTAGGAAAATGTGCAGGCTTTTCGCCACGCAACTTCACTTGGCGTTCACCCGCGCGCTGGTTATAGGCTGGTCGCCATGACGCAACGCATCCGCTTCTCGCCCAAACCGATTCTGGCCGCAGGCGTGCTCGCCGCGACGCTCGTCACCGCAGGCTGTGCGGGCAGGGGCGGCGATAACGAGGACGTCGCCTATGTCGCGCGCGACGTCGAATCGCTCTACAACGAGGCCAAGCGCAGGCTCGATCGCGGCAATACGCAGCTCGCCGCCGCGCTGTTCGACGAGGTCGAGCGCCAGCATCCCTATTCGCCATGGGCGCGCCGCGCGCAGCTGATGAGCGCGTTCAGCTATTACATCGCGCAGGATTACAACAAGGCGATTGCGAGTGCGCAGCGCTTCCTCTCGATCCACCCCGGCAACCGCGATGCGCCCTATGCCTATTACCTGATCGGGCTGAGCTATTACGAGCAGATCAGCGACGTGCAGCGCGACCAGAAGATCACCGAGCAGGCGCGCAGCGCGCTGCGCGAGGTCGACCGGCGGTTCCCGACCACCGAATATGCCGCCGATGCGCGGCTCAAGCTCGACCTCGTCAACGATCACCTTGCGGGCAAGGAAATGGAGATCGGGCGCTTCTACCAGAATTCGGGCCAGTGGCTGGCCGCGCGGCTACGGTTCGAAAACGTGGTGAAGGGCTTCGACACCACCAGCCACACGCCCGAGGCGCTCTATCGCCTGGTCGAAAGCAGCCTGGCGCTGGGCCTTCCGCAAGAGGCGGTGAAGTATGCCGCCGTGCTGGGCGCCAACTATCCGGGCAGCGAATGGTACGAAAAGGCCTATGACCTGATCGGCAAGCATGCGCCGGGCGTAACCACGAGCTGAGCGGAACCAGCCCTGCAACCAAAGATCACGACAATATCACGCTTTCGTCACCTTTCGGGTGACGCACGTTAACGCTGTTTTCGGCGAGGCTCTCCCCGGTTTCAACCCAGGAGGACCACCATGCGTATAAGATATATAGCCGCGACCGCCATCATGCTTGCACTGGCATCAAACGCCGCACCTTCCTTTGCGCAAACCGTCGATTTCGACGGCACGCGTGAAAACGTCAATCCGCTCAGCCCGCCGGGAACGGGCCGCTGCGCCCCACCCTATTTCAACACGGTGAACATTGCGCCCGGCGCGGTATCGTCCACCGGAACCTCGAATATCGGGACGTTTGAATCTACTCAAAGTCACTGCATCACCTCACCACCGCCAACCGATGTGGTCGACGGCGAATTCACCTATACCTTCCGTGCGGGAGACTCGATAACCGGAACCTACAGCGGCAATGTCGCCGCCGGTTCGACCCCCGGCCAATTCATCGGCACCGAAAACCTTGTGATCACCGGCGGCACGGGCCGGTTCGTGGGCGCCGTCGGAACCATCCTTGAAACCGGGGACCTTGGCTTTGCCAATGGCTTTGCCACTTTCGCTGGCACGGTCGACGGAACCATCACCACAACTGCCACCACCACGCAGGGCAACTTTGCCACAGCCTTTGGCGATGGCACGGCGGCCATGGCCGACTTTGCAAGCGCTTATGGAGGGCTCTCGATTGCAACCGGAGTTCGCTCGACCGCCGTCGGCAGTCAGGCCGAAGCCATCGCTGCCAACGCCACCGCGATAGGCAACCAGGCCCTCGCAAACGGTGTGGCTGCAACTGCGCTGGGCGATCAGACCACTGCGTCTGCGCTGCGCTCAACTGCCGTTGGAGTCAATGCGCAGGCGACCGCGATTGCCGCAACCGCGCTGGGACACAACACCGTTGCATCGGCGCTTGCGGCGACAGCAGTGGGGGTCAGCGCGCATGCAACCCAGACCGGCGCAACGGCCGTGGGCCGGTTTGCTACGGCCGATTTTGCCGGTTCGACCGCGATCGGCGCCACCGCGACCACGACAGCTGCCAATCAGGTCGCTCTTGGCGGCATGGGCAGTTCGGTACGGATCGGTGACATCGATGCAAGTATCGCGGCCCAGACCGGTCCGCTGGGTGTGGCAACCGTGGATGCGAATGGCACACTTGGCCGCGATACGACTCTGTTTGCCAATGTGGCTGCGCTTCAAGGCGCCTCGATCGGGATGGCCAGCCAGTTGGGTCTGCTCGATGACCGTGTGACCACCTTGTTTGACTTGCGGGAAGTCGACCGGCGTGATTTCCGCCAAGGGGTTGCGGCCGCTACAGCAATGGGACAGGCACCATTTCCCAGCGAGCCTGGCCGAACCAGCTACATACTGAATGGCGCGGTGTTCCGGGGCGAACCGGCAGTCGGCGGTTCCTTGATGCATCGGCTCAACTCCGACACTCCCTTCGCCATTGGTCTGGGGTTCAGCTTTGCGGGGAACAAGAACAACGCCTTTCGCGCCGGCGTGGCAGGCGAATTCTAGACTCGTTGCTTCGATTGGTGGGGGTCCGGGGGCGATGCAAATCGCTTGTCGGCCCCATCCTGGGAGGGCAGTCAGTCGCGACGGAAGTCCGGTTGGCTGCCCGACCTTTGCCAATAGTCTTCAAGGCCGGTCAGCTCGAGCAATTCGCGGTGGCGGGGATCGTCCTTCAGTCTGAGCATGACGGGGCTGAAAAGTGGCAGCGTCCTTGGGACAAACCGCAGATCGGTTTCCGCTTTTTGGGAAGAATAGTGTCGCTTGAGTGCGTCGAACGCCTTGTCCGGTGCGCCCAACAGGACCAGTGTCGAGGCCAGGTATTCCGCGCTTGGCGGATCCCGGGCGACCACTCCAATCACCTCGTTGCGAAAGCCGGCGATCGTCACGGCATCTTCCTCTGCCAGCGCCAGCGCCAGCCTCGCCTGCCTTTCACCATATTCCTCAGGAACATAATCAGGGCGGGCCCGGGGGTCGCGGGCGACGGCCGCCGCCTCGCGGAAACGGCCGGTCTCCATCAGGGTGGAAACGCGAGTTTGCCACAATATGCCGCTTGCGGGCCAGCGCTGCGTCCCCCTGCGCATGGCGAGATCGCTTTGCTGGAGATCGCCCATATAGGCATAGGCCTCGCTCAGAAACGCCCATGCAACCGGAAGCATGGGATCGATCTTAAGTTCGCGCAGCGTGTATTGAAGCGAATCCTTGAAGCGCCCGACCTCGCGCAGCATCACGCCCATCTGCGCAAGGCCATACCAGTAGTCTGGATGGCGTCGAAGCAGTCCGCGCAAATCGCGCTCGACCCGCAACATGTGCCGGTAGCGCGGTTTGAACATGATGGTAGCAATGTCGGCGTCGGCCTGGCCTGGGTCGAGTTCCAGCGCTCGCCGCGCAGCCGATGCGGCCAATTGCCTTGCCGATTCCTGCTCGCGCCTCGAAAAGCCGGAGCGCGAATGCCAGTATCCTATGGCCAGCGCGCCCCAGGCGTCGGCATAATCCGGCTCGATCTCTATCGCCTGCTTGTAGAAGCTGATCGCCTGTTCCATCGTCCCCGGCTCGACGGTCTTCTGCAAGGCCTGCGCGCGCGTGTAGAGGTCAAGCGCGCGCGGGTCGGGCATATGCCCGAAAAGCCGCTCGCGCTGCCAGTAGGCTGAAGCCCCCGCCAACACTGCGGCGGTCGATAGCGCGGCCAGCGCTCTACGGCGTGGCAGCTCGAGGCGGGTCCAGCCGGCAGGGTGCACCGGCTGCCCCGGCACCTTGGGGGTACTTTCAGCAGATTCTGCATCGAATTCGCAAATGTCCGTCACCAACCGGAAGCCGACTTTGTTGATGGTTTCAATTCGGACGGCCCCGCCGACCAGTTCGGCCAGTACCCGGCGCAGGCGCGAGAGGACCCGATTGATCGCGTTTTCGCCAACAATCTGTCCATCCCAGCAAAGACCAATGAGATCATCCCGGGACAAGACGCTTCCCTTGGCATTGGCCAGTGTGACCATTACACGCATGACGCGCGGTTCGAGCTTCTCGCTCCGGCCCCGGGCGCTGAGTGTGCAAAGCGGTGGGTTGACGAAGAGTGGGCCCAGGACGAAGCTGGGTGCCTTGCTCAAATCCTGTGCTGCGGCAAGCCCGCCGCTCCACGGACGGATTTCCATCGTTCGGGAATATATCAGTTTTATCCGATCTGAAAGCCGGAAAAGCCGTAGTGGACGGTTGCAAGGAACCCCACTGACATGCGGCTGACTTTTGGGTTAGGAGTGTCGGGCCATGCTGACCCGTCTTGCCATCCGTAACATCGTGCTGATCGAGGCGCTCGATCTCGAGTTCGGGCGCGGGCTGGGCGTGCTGACCGGCGAGACCGGCGCAGGCAAGTCGATCCTGCTTGATTCGCTGGGGCTGGTGCTGGGTGACCGGGCCGAGGCATCGCTGATCCGCGGCGGCGAGGACAAGGCGAGCGTGTCCGCAAGCTTCGAATTCGCACAGCTACCCACCGCGATTGCCGAAACGCTGGCCCAGGCCGAGGTCGAGATCGAACCGGGCGAACCGCTGCTGATCCGCAGGCAATTGAAGGCCGACGGTGCATCGCGCGCCTTCATCAACGATCAGCCCGTCAGTGCCGGCCTGCTGCGCGAGATCGCGCCCGCGCTGGTCGAACTGCACGGCCAGCACGATGATCGCGGGCTGGTCAACCCGCGCGGCCACCGCCAGCTGCTCGATCGTTACGCGGCGAGCGATGCCGAGGGACTGGCGCAGGCATGGCAGGCGTGGCGCGCGGCGGAGGATCGTCTGGCGCAGGCGCGCGAGGCGGTCGAACAGGCGCGCGAGGACCAGGATCTGTTGCTGGCGCACCTTGCCGAACTGACGCTGCTCGAACCGCAGGCGGGCGAGGAGGCACGGCTCGCCCAGCGCCGAGCAACGATGCAGAAGGGCGAGAAGCTGGCTGGCGATCTGGAGGAACTGCGCCACGTATGGGAAGGCTCGGATTCGCCAGCGGCCCGGTTGCGCCTTGCCGCGCGGCGCCTTGACCGGATCGCGGGCGAGCACCCGCTGCTGGCCGAGGCGCTGGCGGCGCTCGACCGCGCGGTGATCGAGGCTGGCGAGGCGGAGGACAGGCTGGCGCAGGCTGGTGAGGCGCTGCTGCACAATCCGGCCGAGCTTGAGGCAGCCGAAACGCGGCTGTTCGAACTGCGCGCCATCGCCCGCAAACATCGCTGCGAGGTCGATGAACTGCCGGAAAGGATGCGCGAGATGCGCCGCACGCTCGATGCGATCGAAGGCGGCGAAGCCGAGCTGGAAGCACTCGAAGCTGCGGCGCACGAGGCGGGCGAGCGCTACAAGGCCAAGGCGGAAGCGGTGCATCGGGTGCGGATTGCCGCGGCGGCGCAATTGGACAAGGCGGTGGCCGGCGAGCTTGCCCCGCTCAAGCTCGATGCCGCGCGCTTCCTCACCGCGATCGGCACACTGCCGCAGGAACGCTGGGGGCCGCATGGCACCGACAGCGTCGAATTCATGATCGCCACCAATCCGGGGGCAGATTTTGCGCCGCTGGGAAAGATCGCCAGCGGCGGCGAGCTTTCGCGCTTCATCCTCGCGCTCAAGGTCGCGCTGGCTGAACAGGGAGGCGCGGCGAGCATGATCTTCGACGAAATCGACCGCGGGGTGGGCGGGGCGGTTGCCAGCGCCATCGGCGAACGGCTCGCGCGGCTGGCAAATGATGGGCAATTGCTCGCGATCACGCATTCGCCGCAGGTCGCCGCGCGCGGTAGCACGCACTACTTCATCGCCAAGAGCAGCGAAGGTACGGTAACGCGGACCAGCGTGGTTCTGCTCGACGAGGCTGGTCGCAGGCAGGAAATCGCGCGGATGCTGTCGGGCGCCGAAGTCACGCCCGAGGCCCGCGCGCAGGCCGACCGGCTGCTGGAGGGGGTGTGATGCACGCGAACCACCCCCCGACCCCCTCCTTTGAAAAGGAGGGGGAGATAGGCGCACTAGCCCCCTCCTCCGTGGAGGAGGGGGTTGGGGGTGGTGGCAAGACCCTCTCGCCCATACGGCGCCATGCGCGCTCCATGCGCAACAGTCCGACCGAGCCTGAGCATCGCCTGTGGCAGGCGTTGCGCGCGAGCCAGCTCGATGGCCTCAAATTCCGGCGGCAGGCGGCAAAGGGCAATCGTATCCTCGATTTCTATTGTCCGGCGGCGCGCATCGCGGTTGAGGTGGACGGAGTGACACATGATCGCATTGCCGATCTTGAACGCGACCGGCATTTCGAAGCTGAACATGGAATTCGCACGCTCCGCTTCGCCAATGAGGATGTGATGCGCAATCTGGAGGGCGTGCTGCGGATGATTGTCGAGGCGGTTGAGGAACGGAACCACCCCCCGACCCGCTGTGGCTGCGCCACGTCTGCGACTCCCTTTGAAAAGGAGGGGGAGATGGGCGCACTAGCCCCCTCCTCCGTAGAGGAGGGGGTTGGGGGTGGTGGCGCATGACCGCCCACCTCACCGAAGCTGAAGCGGCCAACGAGCTGATGCGGCTCGCCAAGGCAATCGCGCATCACGACCGGCTCTATCACGCCGAAGACTCGCCCGAGATCACCGACCCGGAATATGATGCGCTGGTGCGCCGCAACGCCGAACTGGAAGCGGCGTTTCCGCACCTGGTCCGGCCCGACAGTCCCTCGAAGCGCGTAGGGCATCAGGTGGCCTCCTCGCCCTTGGGCAAGGTCCGCCACGAGGTTCGCATGATGAGCCTCGACAATGCATTTAGCGACGAAGAGGTGGTGGAATTCGTTGCGCGCGTGCGGCGGTTCCTCGCGCTGGGCGAGCACGCGCCTGTCGCCATGACGGCGGAGGACAAGATCGACGGCTTGTCGTGTTCGCTGCGCTATGTAAACGGCATTCTGGTGCGCGCCGCGACGCGCGGCGATGGCGAGGTGGGCGAGGATGTGACTGCCAACGTCGCGCATATTGCCGATATTCCGCAGCGTCTGAAATGGGGTCACCACCCCCCGACCCCCTCCTCTGAAGAGGAGGGGGAGAAAGACGCCAAAGCCCCCTCTTCTTCAGAGGAGGGGGTTGGGGGTGGTGCTTCTTGTCCCGAAGTCTTCGAGGTACGCGGCGAGGTTTACATGTCCAAACAGGACTTTGCCGCGCTCAATGCTGCGCAGCAGGCGGCGGGCGGCAAGCTGTTTGCCAATCCGCGCAATGCGGCCGCCGGATCGCTGCGCCAGAAGGATGCCAGCGTAACCGCGCAGCGCCCCTTGCGCTTCTGGGCCTATGGCTGGGGCGCGGCGAGCAGTCTGCCCGGGGCGACGCAGCACGAAATCATGCGGCAGCTTGCCGACTGGGGCTTTCGCGTCTCGCCGCACCTGCGCCGCTGCAAGACGGTTGCGGAAATGCTCGCGGCTTATGCCGCAATCGGCGCGGCGCGTGATGGCTTGCCCTACGAGATCGACGGCGTGGTGTACAAGGTTGACCGGCTCGACTTGCAGGCGCGGCTGGGCTTCGTCGCCAAGGCTCCGCGCTGGGCGATCGCGCGCAAGTTCCCGGCCGAGCGCGCCGAAACCACGCTCGAAAGCATCGACATCCAGGTCGGTCGCACCGGCAAGCTGACCCCGGTGGGGCGGCTCGCGCCGGTGATGGTCGGCGGGGTCATGGTTTCCAACGTCACGCTTCATAACCGCGACGAGATCGCGCGTCTGGGCGTGCGGCCCGGCGACAGGGTGGTGGTCCAGCGTGCGGGCGATGTGATCCCGCAGCTGGTGGAGAACCTGACGCGCGAGACGGAGCGCGAGCCTTATGTGTTCCCAGATCATTGCCCCGAGTGCGGCAGCGAAGCGGTGGCCGAGGAGGGCGAGGTCGATGTGCGCTGCACCGGCGGGCTGGTCTGCCCGGCGCAGCGGACCGAACGGCTCAAGCATTTCGTCAGCCGCAAGGCGATGGATATCGACGGGTTGGGCGAGAAGACCATCGACCAGTTCTTTGCGCTCGGCTGGCTCGAAAGCCCGGCAGATATCTTCCGCCTGCACAGGCGGCGCGCGGAGATTCTCGCGCTCGAAGGCTGGCAGGACAAGTCTGTGGACAACCTGTTGGCATCTATCGAGGCGCGGCGCGCGCCCGATGCCGCGCGGCTGCTGTTCGGGCTCGGTATCCGCCATGTCGGCGAGGTCACCGCGCGCGACCTGATGAAGAATTTCCACGAGCTTCCCGCGCTGCGAGAGGTGGCGAAGGAGGCGCGTGCGCAGCTAACCAGCATCGACGGCATCGGTCCGGCAGTGGTCGAGGCGCTTGGCGATTTCTTCCATGAGCCGCACAATGTCGCGGTGTGGGAGGATCTGCTCTCGGAAGTCACCCCGCCGCCCTACATCGTCGAAACGAAGGACAGCCCGGTCGCGGGCAAGACGGTGGTGTTCACCGGCAAGCTCGAAACCATGAGCCGCGACGAGGCCAAGGCGCAGGCCGAGCGGCTGGGCGCGAGAGCTGCCGGTTCGGTCAGCGCGAAAACCGATCTGGTGGTCGCCGGGCCGGGTGCGGGCAGCAAGCTGAAGCAGGCCACCGCGCTGGGCATCGAAGTGATCGACGAGGCGGCCTGGGCGGAGATTGTCAGCGCGGCGGGTTAGGGCGCTCAGCCGCGCCGCTTGCGCAGCCACAGGATCGACCAGTCGCCATTGACCAGCCGTGCGGCGAGCCGGAACCCCGCGCGGCGATAGGCGCTGCACACACTGCGCTCCTGCGTTTCGAGCAGGCCCGCCAGCAGCACATTGCCGCCCGGTACAACCGCCTGCGCAAAATCGGGCGCCAGTTCGATCAGCGGCGCGGCGAGAATGTTGGCGATCAGCAGGTCATACGGCCCGCGCGCTGCGAGGAGCAGGTGCTGCAATCCATCAGCGATCACTATGGTCAGTTCGCCTGCCCGCGCGCCCATTGCCACGCGATTGAGACCGGCATTGTCGGCCACCACGCCAGAGCACACCGCGTCGATGTCAGACGCAGTAGCCAGCGCGCGCGGCCACAGGCGCAGCGCGGCAAAGGCGAGCAGGCCGGTGCCGGTGCCGATATCGGCCAGATTGCGCACAACCATGCCGCTGCGCTTCATCGCGTCGAGCATGGCGAGACAGCCCGCCGTGGTGGCGTGCTGGCCGGTGCCGAACGCCTGGCTGGCGGGTATCTCGAGATTGATCGCGCCCTTGGCAGGTTCATGCTCGGGCGTGTGAACATGGAAGCGACCGGCGCGGATCGGCTCGGTGCCCTGCTGGCTCAGCGTCACCCAATCGGCATCGGGCAGCTTTTCGACCAGGAATTCGGGAGCTTCGCCGGCAAACAGCGCGGCCAGCGCGCGCTTCTGCACCGGGCCCGGCTTTGCCGGATACCAGGCTTCGAGCACCCATTCCAGCGGACGGTCCTCGGCCACTTCGCGCCCGGAGATGACGAGGTCAGGGTCCCAATCCTCGACCTCGTCATGCGCGAGCAGTGCCGCCTGGATCACCGGCTTTGGCGCAAATGCGGAAAGCTTCCAGCTGCTCATTCGGCAGCGTTTTCCGCGGCAAGGCGCTGGTCGAGCCGTCCCGACACCGCCGCGGCATAGTCTGCGCAGTTCATCCCCGATGCCAGACTGCCTGCCGCCAGCTTGTCGCGCATCCCGCTCGCAGACGGGTGCGGCGTGAGCAGGATATCGCAATCGAGTGATGCGACGCGTGCGATGCCCTCGCGATAGGCGGCCACGTATTCGGGATGGTCGGAGAACCGGTAATCGTCGCTGCTCACGGGAGAGAGGCTGTCGGCATAGACGATCGAAATGCAATCACCCTTGTCGCAGGACTCCCATTGCCAGGTTAGCGCGCCGGGTGTGTGGCCAGGAGTTTCGTAGGCTTTGAGGCGAATGTCGCCGAGCACCACAGTGCCGGTATCGGACATGGTCTGGTAAACCTCGACCGGGGCCATCCTTGGCAATTGCGCAGCCTGCGGGTCGCTGCCATCGGCGGCTCCCGACCGGAGTACCGGCTCGGCGCGGATCGATGAAAGCAGCCAGGCATGCGTCGCAGCCTTGAGCTTCGCCATGCCCCCGACATGGTCGAAATGCTCATGGCTGTGAAGCAGGTACCTGACGTCGCGAACGTCAAAGCCCAGCTTGGCGATATTCTCCAGCACGACCTCTGCGCCAGCCTCGGTGCCGCTGTCGATCAGCACATGGCCATTATCGCCGGTAACCAGGATCACGCTGATCCCGCAGGTGCCAACATACCAGGTATTGCCGTGGACAAGGAACGGCGGGCCGGGCTTGTCCCACTCGTCCCAATCCTTGCAGTGGGCGGCCCATTCGGCGTGCATCTGCGTGTCGCGATTGTCGGCAAGAGTTTCCTGTGCCGTGGCCGAGCCAGTGTGCGGCAGGCAGAGCGCTGCGGCTGCCGCCAACACCATCCCCCGACCCCCTCCTCTGAAGAGGAGGGGGAGCAGTTCGGCGCAACCTGATAGCCCCCTCCGCTTCAGAGGAGGGGGTTGGGGGTGGTGGAAATCCGCATCTGTCCTAGCGAACATAACTTGCTCCATTGGCATCGATCACCGTGCCGGTCATGCTTGCGGGCGCGTCGAGCGCGCAGAATGCGATGATCCGGGCGATTTCCTCTGGCGAGGCGACGCGGCCCAGCGGAATGTCGTGCAGCAGCGCAGGTCCGCCGCGGCTGGCGAGGTAATCCTCGGCCATCGCGGTATCGACAAAGCCGGGCGCAATCGCAAAGCTGAGGATGCCCCTGTCGGCATAGCCGCGGGCAATGGTCTTGTGCATGGCGATCATCCCGCCCTTGGCCGCGGCATAGTGCCAGTGATCGGGCGAATCGCCGCGGTGCCCGGCGCGGCTGGCGACATGGACGATCCGCCCCGGCCTTCCCGTTTCCAGCCAATGGCGCACGGCGAACCGGCTGAGCTGCGCGGCAGCAGTGAGGTTCACCCGCATGTTCGCCTCCCAACCGTCAAGCCATTCGATGTCCGATATGCCGACGGGGTTCCTGTCGAACACCCCGGCATTGTTGATCAGAACGTCGATCTGTCCGCCCGCCAGCACAAGTGCTTCTTCCCACAGCGCGGCAGGGGCAGCAGAGTCGGCAAAGTCCGCGCCGATGGTGTCCGGTTCGCGCCCGCGCCGCGCCTGCCCGATGACTTGCGCCCCGCGCCCTCTCAGCGCCAGAACGGCAGCCGCGCCGATTCCCCGGCTCGATCCGGTAATGAGTATGGAAGCCATACCCGGCTCTATCCTGATTTTTCCGCGAAAGTCGAGCGCCGCTGGCTGGTCTTTGGCCAAAGGCGGCTTGCCAGATGCGGCTGGAGCGTTAAGTGGGGTGCCGACCTGGACCAACCGGAATCGCTCTCATGGCCAACAGACCCTTATCGCCGCATCTGCAAATCTGGAGATGGGGCCCGCACATGCTGGTTTCGATTCTGCACCGGGCAACCGGTGACGGATTGGCGCTGGTCGGGCTGGGCGTGCTGCTTTGGTGGCTGGGCGCGCTCGCCAGCGGGCCAGAGGCATACGCGCAGTTTGCCGAACTGGCGGTGACGATACCGGGCCGGGTGGTGCTGATCGGCCTCAGCTGGGCGCTGTTCACCCACCTGATGAGCGGGCTCAGGCATTTCGTGCTCGATATCGGTGCGGGCTATGAACTGGGCACGAACCGGCTGTGGTCGATCGCCGCCCCGGTCATCGCCATTCTCCTCACTGTGGGCTTCTGGGCCCTGATCCTGACCAAATAGGAAAGTGCCAATGGGCAAGGGAACTGGAATCGGAAAGGTGCGCGGGCTCGGCCCGGCGCACCATGGAGCGCACCACTGGCTGCTCCAGCGTTTTACCGCCGTCGGCAATCTGGTGCTGATGACCTGGCTGGGCGTCAGCATCGTGATGCTCCCCGATCTGGGCTTCGAGACGGTCAGCAAGTGGCTGGCTGCGCCGATCCCGGCGACAGCGATGGTCCTGCTGGTCGTCAGCACTTTCTGGCACGCGCGGCTGGGGTTGCAGGTGCTGATCGAGGACTATGTCCATGATACCGGCAGCAAGTTCGGCACGCTGGTGCTGCTCAACCTTGCCGCGATCGGCGGCGCCGCATTTGGGATTTTCGCAGTCGCCCGCCTCGCACTTTCAGGAGCCGCCTGATGGCTGATACCTCGGCTTACAAGATCATCGACCATTCGTATGACGTGGTGGTGGTGGGCGCTGGCGGATCGGGCCTGCGCGCGACAATGGGCGCAGCCGAAGCCGGTCTGAAAACCGCCAACATCACCAAGGTCTTTCCGACCCGCAGCCACACCGTGGCGGCGCAGGGTGGAATCGCCGCCAGCCTCGGCAATATGGGTCCCGATCACTGGACATGGCACATGTTCGACACTGTCAAGGGTTCGGATTGGCTGGGCGATCAGGACGCGATTGAATACATGGTTCGCGAAGCGCCCAATGCGGTTTACGAACTCGAACATGCGGGCATGCCGTTCTCGCGTTCGGCCGAAGGAACGATCTATCAGCGCCCGTTCGGCGGGATGATGCAGAACATGGGCGAAGGCCCGCCCGCGCAGCGCACCTGCGCGGCGGCGGACCGCACCGGCCACGCAATGCTCCATACGCTCTATCAGCAGAGCCTGAAGTACGATGCGGACTTCTTCATCGAGTATTTCGCGCTCGATCTGATCATGGAAGGCGGCAAATGCCGCGGCGTGATCGCCATGTGCCTCGATGACGGCACGATCCACCGTTTCCGCAGCCATGCCGTAGTGCTGGCGACCGGCGGGTATGGCCGCGCCTATTACACTTGCACCGGCGCACATACCTGCACCGGCGATGGCGGCGGCATGGTGCTGCGCGCAGGATTGCCGCTACAGGACATGGAGTTCGTCCAGTTTCACCCCACCGGCGTCTATGGCGCGGGCATGCTGATCACCGAAGGTGCGCGGGGCGAGGGCGGCTATCTCACCAACAGCGAAGGCGAACGCTTCATGGAGCGTTATGCCCCTTCGGCCAAGGATCTGGCCAGCCGCGACGTGGTTTCGCGCGCGATGACTGTCGAAATGCTCGAGGGACGCGGGGTTGGCCCCAATGGCGACCATATCTACCTGCACCTCGACCATATCGATCCCAAGGTGCTGGCCGAACGGTTGCCGGGCATTACCGAAACCGGCAAGATCTTTGCAGGCGTCGATCTGACGCGCCAGCCACTGCCGGTGTGCCCCACGGTGCACTACAACATGGGCGGCGTTCCCACCAATTTCCATGGCGAGGTGATCAACCCCGTGGCAGGCGATCCCGACGCCACCGTGCCCGGCCTGTTCGCTGTGGGCGAGGCGGCCTGCGTTTCGGTGCACGGGGCCAACCGGCTCGGCTCGAACTCGCTGATCGACCTGGTGGTCTTTGGGCGTGCGGCGGGGCTGCGGCTCAAGGAACTGATCCGGCCCGGCACCGCGCACGACGAATTGCCCAGGGACAGCGCCGATCTGTCGTTGACCCGGCTTGACCATTTCCGCCATGCCAAGGGCGGATCGCCCACCGCCAGGGTGCGCGTCGAGATGCAGCAGGCGATGCAGGCGCACTGCGCCGTGTTCCGCAAGCAGGACGTGCTGGAGCAGGGCGTGGCCAAGCTTTCCGCAGCCTATGAACGGATGCAGGACATCAACGTTTCGGACCGCTCGCTGATCTGGAACAGCGACCTCATTGAAACGCTCGAGCTCGACAACCTGATGGCGCAGGCAGCGGTCACCATCCATGGCGCGCTGGCGCGCAAGGAAAGCCGCGGTGCACATGCGCGCGACGACTTCCCCGAGCGCGACGACAAGGGCTGGATGAAGCACACCACAGCCTGGTTCGAAGGCTGGGGCGGGACGGGCGGCGGCGTGAAGCTCGATTACCGTCCGGTGCACGAATATACGCTGACTGCGGATATCGACTACATCAAGCCGAAGAAGCGGGTGTATTGATCGGTTGGGCGCGAGATGCATGATGAAGCGTTCAGCGTCGGGTTCTCACGTCTCAAACTGAGCGGCCTTCTTGTTCTTTCCGTTGGGTTTGTCCTAGCCATTTTGGCAGGGCTAGGCTTTTTCGGGCAGAACCCGTTTCCTCGCGAACCTGACTCATTCGGCCGTTTCATTCTTTGGGTCAGCAGTGCTTTTTTTGGCGCAACGTCGATCAGTATTGCTATTCGCCTCGTGCGCGGAGGAACGGCATATCGCTTTGATCGCAAAGGAATACACCTCGGACGAAATAGCAACCTTGTGCCTTGGGAAAGTGTTCGAATGGCGAAGAAATGGATACAGACGGTCCCAAGCAGTTCAATTTTCCCAGTGCGCAGACACTATTTGGTCTTCGATGTCGATCCCGAGTTTGAAGCAGGATTGGTAACTCCAAAAATTTGGTTGCATAACCTCAATCACCAATTGTCCGGTGGCTCGCATGCCATCAGTGCCGTCGGGACTGAATGCAATCTGGACGTAATCATTGAGGGCTTTAACCGCTTCGCACCAGAGCGCCTTACGGTCTTGCTTGACTAGAATAGCACCAGTGCGGCAGCTTGCGTAACGCATCAAATAGGGCGTGGCTTTAACAAAGTAACGCGGCCATATCGGGTGATCTAACTCCATTACGCCCTAATCTGGCGCGTCTACCTTTCGTGCGGCGCGTGGCCCTATTCTAGCGCTTGGGTGCTCGCGCCAATCGGCTCGGCCTAACGATGGCGTGCGTTCAGCCTCACCCCACCCACACATTCAGCACACTTTGGCGAAGGCCTGCCCAATAATACTGTCGCTGTCGAAGGTTGAGGGGGTGCGGCTCGCATCTTCATCGAACCAGTAGCCGATATAGGCTTTATCCGGGCGATAGAGGTACATTGCATGTATCTGCACGGTCCGGCGAGAACAATCGAAGGTCACCTCGACTTCTTCCGACTGCATCGGCCCTTCTGCCGGTAATTCGGGCGGGGAGATCGGCTCTGCATATTCGTAGCGAAGGTAAACACCGGCCAGATCTTCCTTGCGCCAGGCAACGGTCCAGTAGGCTTCGCTGATCATGCCGATAGACATCGGGAAATTGCCGCCGAGGTATGACCATTCCGGTTCCTCGCCGAATTCCAGGCCTATCCCGAAATCTTCCCATTCAAACTGGATGTCGTCATAGGTCGGGGTGGCGGACGCCGGGAGCGGAGTTCCCAGAAGCACGGCAGTGCAACACGCAAGCAAGGTTCTCATGGGATCCTCCGTCGGATTTCGAGCGAGTACCTCGATAAGGCATAGGTGACAAGATTACGGCAAATTTCGCGGTGAAGATCGCGATAATGCTGCACCGATACTGGCGGACTGCGCCGACTCCGAGCTACGGTGTCAGGCTTCCTCGATTTCGTCCGGCACATCTTGCCGTTCGTGCAGCACACGCACAACGATTACCGCGTCATCCTCAGCACGATAGATCACGCGGTGCGCACCGGCGGCGAGTTTTCGGTAGCGTGAGGGCAGGTCCTCTGCGGGGCTGCCAATTCCCGGCATTTCCGCGACCGTCTCGATCCTGCTTGTGATCATGGCGAGATATTCGTCGGCTTGGGGAACGTCCCATTGTGCGGCGCCAAACAGCCAGATTTCGGCGAGGTCGGCTCGGGCGGCCGGGCGCAAGGTGTATTTCACGCGGCGTCTTTGGTGTGCCTAGTGTGCATTTCGGCGAGGAATTCTTCGAGATCGAACGGCTGCGGATCGCCGCTCTCCTCGCCTTCACGGATCAGTTCACGCAGATGCGTGATCCGCAAGTCCCTTTCCTCCGCGCGGCGCAGCGCATCACGGAGCACTTCGCTGATGCTGGCGAATTCGCCTGAGGCGACCTTGCGGCGGGCATATTCTTCATAGTGCGCGCCCAGCGAAATGGAAGTGTTCTTGCCCATGGAGGGCTTGTTACCAAATATTGGTAACGCCTTCAAGCGGGCGAGCAGGCGGTTGTTTTTCGTCCGGCGCGATTGGCGGTTGGTCGATGCACGCGTTCGTTAATCCACGGCTCATGTTTACAAGCGTAGTCGCTGTGGCTACAAACATAGTCATCAACATTGGGAGGTGTCCGTGGCAGACAGCGAAAACGGCAAGCCCGAACGCATAAGCGAAGCTGAGCATGCGGTGATGGAGGCGCTGTGGGAGCACAGCCCGATGACCGCCGCCGAGGTTTGCGACCGTGTTTGCGAGGCGCGCGGATGGAGCCTTGCCACCGTCAAGACTCTGCTCAGCCGCCTGGTCGCCAAGCAGGCTGCCACAACGCAAGCCGACGGGCGCCGCTTTCTTTACAGCCCGGCGATGGCGCGGGTCGATTATGTCGATGGTGAATCGCGCCGCCTGGTCGATCGGCTGTTCGGCGGCCGCCCGGCATCGCTGTTTGCGCATCTGGCCGAACAGGAGGCGCTGAGCGAGCACGACATTACCGAGATCGAGGCGCTGCTGAAGGAGATCAGGTCATGATCGGCTGGCTTATCGATACGCTGGTGTGGACCGCCGCACTGATCGTGGCCGTATTGGCGGTGCGACGCCCGGTTGCGCGCGTGTTCGGCCCACGGATCGCCTATGCGCTGTGGACGCTGCCCGCGCTGCGGCTGCTGCTCCCGCCGATCACGCTGCCGGCATGGTTGGCGCCTTCCGCTCCGGTCGCTCCGGTCGAAGCCGCCGCGCCGATGGCAGCGCAGCCTGCGTCGATTGTGCAGGGTGCCGAAACTTCACCCTTGCTGACGATTGAATCGATTCTGGTCCTGGCGCTGGCCATCTGGCTGGTTGGAGCGTGCGTGGTCCTGTTCCGGCGGTTCCGCAATTATCACCTTCTGCGCCGCGATCTGCTGGTCAGTGCGCGCGTGGTGGGGCGCGCGGGCAGGATCCACCTCATCGAAACGCCGGGGACCACTGCGCCGATCGCATTGGGCGTGCGCGAGAAGATCGTGGCGCTGCCCCCAGGGTTTATGGCGCAGCCTGACATAACCAAGCGCAATCTGGCGCTGCGGCACGAGCTGGCGCATCACCAGGGGCACGATCTGCTGGTCAATATGCTGGTCCAGCCGCTGTTCGCGCTCCACTGGTTCAGCCCGCTTGGGCCGATGGGCTGGGTGGCGCTTCGCCGCGATCAGGAAGCGGCCTGCGATGCCCGTGTGATCGGTGCCAGCGCGCCCGAGGAGCGTGCAGCCTATGCCAATGTCATTGCCAGCTTTGCAGCGGGCCCGAACGTCGCGTTGGCCGCGGCGATGGCCTGCCCGGTGCTGGGCGACAAATCGATAATCCACCGTTTGAGGAGTCTGAGAATGAACGATTTTTCCGCCCGTCGGCGCATTGCCGGCTTAGGCATGATCGCGGCCGCTGCTGTTGCATTGCCGCTGACCGCTTCGATCAGCTACGCTGCGCCAGAAGCGCCTGAACCCCCTGAAGCACCCGCTGCTCCGGCTGCCGGGGAGATCAACTGGACCGCCCAGTCGGCACCCGAAGCGCCTCTCGAATGGGAACAGATGAGCACCAACGGGGAAGCGCCCAAGGACGGGGAAAATATCCAGCGCCATGTCTTCATCGTCAAGGACGAAGACGGCGAAGGCGACGGCAAAGAGGTCAAGAAGGTCCGCAAGATGATTTTCCGCGGGACCGATGGCGAGACGCTGAGCAAGGAAGAGATGGACCGCATCATGTCGGAAGTCGAGCGCGGTCTGGCCGAAGCGGACAAGGCGATTGGCGAGGCGCATGAAGTCCACCGCATCGCTATCGCCAGGGCGGGCGAGGCCGCACGCCATCCGGTCACCGTCACCATGACCTGCGAGCAAGGCGATGGCATCAGCCAGGTCGATACCAAAGACGGCAAGCGGATCGTGAAGATCTGCAAGAGCGAGATCATGGCCAGCGCGGTCGAAGGGTTGCGCGAGGCAAGGCAGGAGCTTGAGGCGGAGAAGGACATTCCGCGCGACATGCTCGATCGCATTCTCAAGGCGCTCGATGAAAAGATCGCCAAATGGGAAAAGGACCAGGGCTGATCAGTCCTTGTTTTCCTCGCTCGCGCGCTCGGCGGCATTGGCGGCTCTGACCGCAGGATCGGCCGGGCGCGCGGGCGGGGGACAGCCCATTTCCTCGCCCACGCCCTTCAGATAGCCGCGCCGTACCGCCCCGGCCATGACCGCCTCCTCGAATTCGCGCTGGTTCTTGGCCGCCCCGGTCAGCTCACGCACGATACCGCGGAACGGGATCAGCGAGCCGACCGCGCTTTTGGCAATGTGCCCGGCGCTGAGCCGCCGCTGATCGCCCGAATAGGTGTCAAAGTCGGCGCCAAGCACCGCGTCGAGCTCTTCGACCGCTTCGGCCAGCTGGAGGCAGGAACGCAGGCCAGTGCGATCGTAAGGGTCCGCAACCGCCCTGAGCAGTACTTTGGGAATGTCCTCTTTAGACAGGTTGAGGTCGTCCGCCGGAGTCGAGGCGACGTTGCCGACATCGGGTTCGCGCTGCGAAACCGGCTTTTCCTCCTGCGCCAGGGCCGGACATGCCAGCACCAGAGCCATGGTGGAAATGGCCACCCCGCTTCGCCGCAAGCGCATGATGTTGCCTGATTTCATCGGAAATTCCCGCTTCTCCTCCCGGCACCCTTGTTCAAGGGGCTGGACAGACGGCACTTTGCCCGCAAAACGGCGTGCCAGTCCACCCATTTGAGCGGAGTCGTCCATGTTCCTTGCAGGCAAGCGCGCCCTCGTTACCGGCTCCACCTCGGGCATCGGCCTCGCCATCGCCCGCGCGCTTCACGCCGAAGGGGCAGAGGTGCTGCTCAACGGTTTTGGCGATGCGGACGAGATCGCGCACTTGGGCGAAGAGCTCGATGCGCGGTATTTTCCGGCAAACCTGCTCGATCCCGCCGAAATCGCGGGCATGATGGAAGCGGCAGGGCCGGTCGATATCCTGGTCAACAATGCCGGGATGCAGCATGTTGCCCCGGTCGAGGACTTTCCGCCCGAAAAATGGGACGCGATCATCGCGCTCAATCTGACCGCAGTGTTCCACACCACGCGGCTCGCGGTGCCAGCGATGAAGGCGCGCGGTTGGGGCCGCATCATCAACACCGCCAGCGCGCATTCGAAAACCGCCTCGCCGTTCAAGAGCGCCTATGTTGCGGCCAAGCATGGGCTCGACGGCTTTACAAAGGCGATCGCGCTCGAACTGGCTGAGAGCGGGGTCACGGCCAATTGCATCAGCCCCGGTTATGTCTGGACGCCATTGGTCGAAGGGCAGATCCCCGACACGATGCAGGCGCGCGGGCTCAGCCGCGAGCAGGTGATCAACGACGTCCTGCTCGCCAAACAGCCAACCAAACGGTTTGTCCAGCCCGCGGAAGTGGGGGCGCTGGCGGTGTTCCTGTGCCGCGAGGAAGCAGGCAATGTAACGGGCGCCAACTGGAGCGTCGACGGGGGATGGACTGCGGAATGAAACCAGGCAGGGGGCGGCAGCAAAGCGGTGCGACGGAAGGCACATGGCGCCTTGCGCTGCTGCTTGGGCTCGCTCTGCTTGCGGGAGCTTGCAGCACGACGCGGCAATTTCGCGCGTCGGAAGCCGAACGGGTCACGATCGAGAGCAACATGCGCGGGCATATCGAGCGGCTGGCGAGCGAGGAGTTCGGCGGGCGCAAGCCCGGCAGCGACGGCGAGGAGCTGACGCTTGCATACATCGAAGGCGAACTCAGCCGCGCCGGATATGTCTCAGGGACCAACGATCCGGGCAACTTCTGGCGGGCACCCGTGCCGCTGGTGCGCACCACGCCGGTCAACTCGCGGATCGAAATCCGCGTCGGCAGGAAGCGGACGGAGCTGCCCGCTGCTCAGGCCGCTGCATATACCGGCGGACGGCGGGCGCTGATAGAAGGCGGAGAAATCCTGTTCGTGGGCAGGCAATCGGCTTCGGTCAGCGACGACGATGTTCGGGGCCGCATCGCGCTGATGCTTTCGGAACCGGGGCAAAGCCCGGCACGGCGCGAAACGTTGTTCGGCAAGGGCGCGGCGGCGATCATCACAGTTGTCGAGGATGAGCAGTCGATCGAACAGGTCAGGGAATTCTGGGGGAACGAGCGGCTCGGGCTGGTCAGCGAGGAACAGAACCGGTTGACCGGATTTGCGTCGGCGGGCGCGCTGGAAGCCGCATTGGGTGCAAAGAAATGGCAGGCGTTGCTGGCGTCGGCGGACGCGCCCGATTTCGTCCCGACCGTGCTCGATGCCACCGGAACGATCGAGGCCGTTACCGAGCGCAAGCAGATCACGTCGCACAATCTGATCGGCAGGCTTCCGGGCACAAAGCCCAGCTCAGGCGCTATCCTGCTGCTGGCGCATTGGGATCATTTCGGCCAGTGCGGCGGCGAGGCCGAGCCTGACCGGCTGTGCAACGGCGCGGTGGACAACGCCAGTGGCGTGGCGCTGATGCTGGAACTGGCTCGCAGGCTGGCGGCCAAGGGGCCCCATGATCGCGATATCTACGTCCTTGCCACCAGCGCCGAGGAATGGGGATTGCTGGGGGCGAAGGCCTTCGCCGAAAACCCGCCCCTGCCGCTCGAGAGCGTGATTGCCGCGTTCAACTTCGATTCGGTCGCGCTGGCGGCACGCGGTGCGCCGGTGGGCTTTGTGGGCGAGGGAAAGACGCCGCTCGACGCGGTCATCCTCGATGCGATCGCAGGTTCGCGCCGCGAAGTGGGCGACCGCGAGCTGGCCGACCAGTTCATCCAGCGGCAGGATGGCTGGATCCTGCTGCAGCGGGGCGTTCCCGCCGTGGTGCTTTCGAGCGCGCTAGGCAGCAGGGAAGTGGTCGATCCCTATCTTTCGACGCGCTACCATCGACCGGGCGACGAAAGCGACGGGATAGAGCTTGGCGGTGCGGTTGACGATCTGCTCCTGCACGAAAATCTGATCCGGCGGTTGGCCAGCATCGCCCAGTATCCCTGAAGGGGAATTGGTTCTGGCCTATCGGGGGATGTGCGGTTACATGGGCCGCCACGATTCTACCCGGACCCCAAGCGAAAGTGGCGCATATGGACATTCCCCTCGGCCTGACCTTCGATGACGTATTGCTGCGTCCAGGCGAAAGCGATGTCCTTCCCTCCCTGGCCGACCCGCGCACGCGGCTGACGCGCGAAATCGCGCTCAACATTCCCATACTCAGCGCGGCGATGGACACCGTGACCGAAGCCGACATGGCGATCGTGATGGCGCAGCTTGGCGGCATTGGCGTGCTCCACCGCAATCTTACGGTCGAGGAACAATGCCGCGCGGTGCGCCAGGTCAAGCGCTTTGAAAGCGGCATGGTGGTCAATCCGATCACCATTTCGCCCGATGCCACGCTGGGTGAGGCGCAGGCGCTGATGACGCAGCACCGGATCAGCGGTATTCCGGTGACCGACGATGGCGGCAAGTTGGTGGGCATCCTCACCAACCGCGATGTGCGCTTTGCCGAAAATCCGCTCCAGCCGGTGTGCGAGCTGATGACGACGGAGAATCTGGCAACGGTTCCGCTCGGCACCGGCCAGGAAGAGGCGCGGCGGCTGCTGCACCAGCGCCGGATCGAAAAACTGCTGGTGGTGGACGATGCCTATCGCTGCATCGGCCTGATCACGGTCAAGGACATCGAAAAGGCGGTGACTTACCCCAATGCGACCAAGGATGGCGCCGGGCGGCTGCGCGTTGCGGCGGCGACGACCGTGGGTGACAGGGGCTTCGCGCGGACCGAGGCGCTGGTCGATGCGGAAGTCGATGTGGTGATCATCGACACCGCGCACGGCCACAACAAGGACGTGGCGCGCGCGGTCGAACGGGCCAAGAAGCTTTCCAATTCGGTCCAGGTCATTGCCGGCAATGTCGCCACCGCCGAGGCGACCCGTGCGCTGATCGATGCGGGCGCTGACGCCGTAAAAGTCGGCATCGGCCCCGGTTCGATCTGCACCACGCGCGTGGTTGCGGGCGTGGGCGTGCCGCAGCTGACTGCGATCATGGAGTGCGCCAGGGAAGCTGCGAAGTCCGACGTGCCGGTGATCGGCGACGGGGGCCTGAGGACCAGCGGCGACGCCGCCAAGGCGCTGGCCGCGGGCGCTTCGGCGTTGATGATCGGATCGATGCTGGCCGGGACCGCCGAAAGCCCGGGCGAGACGTTCATCTTTCAGGGACGCAGCTACAAGGCCTATCGCGGCATGGGCAGCGTTGGCGCGATGGCGCGCGGCAGCGCCGATCGCTATTTCCAGCAGGACGTTTCAGCGCTGAAGCTGGTGCCCGAAGGGATCGAAGGGCAGGTGCCGTTCAAGGGGCCTGCTTCCGACGTGATCCATCAACTGGTGGGCGGGATCAAGGCGGCGATGGGTTACACCGGCGCTGCCACGCTCGAAGAATTGCGCCAGCGGGCAAAATTCGTGCGGATCACCAATGCCGGCCTTTCCGAAAGCCATGTGCATGACGTGGTGATAACGCGCGAAGCCCCAAATTATCCCGCGCGATGACGCTTGAAGGATGACTCCGGCCGCGCGCGTCCAGGCTGCGATCGAGCTGCTCGATGCGATCATCGCCGCCGCACAAAACGAGGGCGCACCTGCCGACCGGCTGATTGCCGAATACTTCCGCATCCGCCGCTATGCCGGATCGAAGGATCGCCGCGCAGTGCGCGATCTGGTCTATGCGGCGGTTCGGCACTGCGGCGAAGTCCCTGCCAGTGGGCGCGCCGCCATGGTCGCGCTTGCCGCCAGAGACGAGGCGCTGTGTGCGCTGTTCGACGGATCGCCGCATGGCCCGGCTCCGCTTGGCAAAGGCGAGGGGCAGGCCAAGGCGGGCATCGCTCCGGAATGGCTGGAAGACCTGCTGCGTGCCTCGGGCATCGAAGGCGATGAACTCGCCGCGCTGATGGGCCGCGCACCGCTCGATATCAGGGTCAATGCGCTCAAGGCGGGCCGCGCGACGATCCAACTGCCAGTGGCGGGTGAACCGCTCGCCGCAGCGCAGGGGCTGCGCTTTCCCTCAGGCACGCAGGTCGAGCAGTGGCAGGCGTGGCTGGACGGCGCAATCGAGGTGCAGGATCACGGCAGCCAGCTCGCCTGCCTCGCCGCCGATGCGAAGCCAGGCGAAACGGTGGTCGATCTGTGCGCAGGCGCAGGGGGCAAGGCGCTGGCGCTGGCTGCGGCCATGGCGAATGGGGGCAGGCTGATCGCCAGCGATATCGACCGCGCGCGGCTATCGCGGCTTGCTCCGCGGGCGCAGCGGGCCGGCGCCGGGGTGATCGAAACGCTGCTGCTCGATCCCGGGCGCGAACTCGCGGCGTTCTCAGATCTTGTCGGCAAGGTCGATTGCGTGCTGGTCGATGCGCCGTGTTCGGGAACTGGCACCTGGCGGCGAAAGCCTGAGGCCAAGTGGCGGCTTACGCCCGAACGGCTGGGCCGGTTTGCGGCGACGCAGGATCAACTGCTCGAAATTGCCGCGCGGCTGGTGCGCCCCGGCGGGCGGATCGTCTATGTAACTTGCTCGCTGCTCGATGCCGAGGGGCGCACGCGGATCGAGGGATTTCTGACACGTCATCCCGGGTGGCAGGCCGATGTTCCCGACTTGCCGCTGGGCCGCGTCCATGGCCATGGCATTCGCATGACTCCGTTCCACGATGGCACGGACGGATTTTTTCTCGCGAAACTGGTTTCTCCGTGTTAGCCAATTCGATTATGGCTGAGCCTTCACCAACGGGACTGGCTGCCTTCAAGGAGTCGATCATGCGTTTTGCGCCTGCCGCTGCTGCTCTGTCACTGCTTCTGGCCGTCAATGCCAGCGTCAGCCATGCCGATAATGCGCGGCCCGATCCGCGTGCCGAAGCGCTGTTGGCGCAAGGGCGCGCCGCGCTGAGTGCAGGCGAGACGCAGGCGGCGATTGATGCGTTCGAGGCGGCGCTGGCGGTGGACCCGGCCCATACCCCGATCTTTCTCGAGCTGGCCAAGGTGGCGCGCAAGGAAGGGTTGCAGGGCAAGGCGATCCGTTATTACCGAGAGGCGCTGGTGCGCGACCCGGGTAATCTGGCGGCGATTTCGGGCGAGGGTGGTGCCTTGTTCGAAAAGGGTGCGGTGGAAAAGGCGCGCGGCAATCTTGCCCAGCTGGAAAGCCTGTGCGGAGCATCTTGCCCCGAAACGCTCGAACTGCGCAGCGCGATCGCGCGCGGAGCGCAGCCGCGCGTTGCCGCGAGCGATGCCGGGGCCAGCAACAATTAGCGCCTGATCAGCGGCGCAAATTCGTCGAGAATTGCCTGATAAACCTCGCGCTTGAACGGGATGATCAGCCTGGGAAGATCGAGCGGATCGACCCATTTCCAGTCGCAGAATTCGGGCGGATCGTGGGCCCCAAGATGGATGTCCGCATCCACTCCCAGAAAATCGAGCAGGTACCAGAACTGCTCCTGCCCGCGGTATTTGCCGCCCCACAGCGTGCCGATCAGCTCATCGGGCAGGTCATAGCGCACCGGCTCGTGCGTGCGTGTGCGAAGCCGGACCAGATCGCGCCCCACCCCGGTTTCCTCGGCCAGCTCGCGATAAGCTGCCTCGTCGAGGTCCTCGCCCTTGTCAACGCCGCCCTGCGGCATCTGCCACCAGTCGGATTCGCGCGTGTCGATCCGTTTACCCACGAACGCCTGCCCTTCGCGGTTGAGCAACATCACCCCCACGCAGGGGCGATAGGCGAGAGGGAATTCAGCCATGCTCAGCCATCTCTCGCAAGCATGAACTTCATCGCTGCGAACACCGATTCGAGGCTCTGCTGCGCGCTGGGAATGGCCTGGCGCAGATTGGTGAAGCTGTGCGTCAGCCCCGCCATTTCGAGAAAGACATGGCTGATCCCGGCTTGTGACAGTGCCGCGGCATAATCGCGGCCCGAATCCCTGATCGGATCGAGCGCGGCAGTGACGAGCACGGTGGGCGGAGCCTGGGTGTGATCGCCCAGGATCGGGAATGCGCGCGGGTCATTGCTGATAGGCTGATAGGCGGCATCGAAGAATTCGACCGCCGCCTTGGTAAGGATGAACCCGTCGGCAAACTCCTCCACGCTGGCCGAACCCATGGCATTGCTGACCAGCGGGAAGATCGGGACCTGGAGCACTACCGGCACTTTGGCCGGGCGGTTTGCCAGCAATTGCGCGATGACGACGGCGGCATTGCCCCCGGCGCTGTCACCGATGGGAATGATCCCGGTCGCTCCGCGGCCAAGCTCTGCAGGCGAGGATGCGACCCAGCGCGCTGCCGCTTCGCAATCCTCGATAGCGGCGGGGAAGACATGTTCGGGCGCGCGGCGGTAATCGACCGCGACCACCGGCAGATCCATCTGCGCCGCGATCTCGGTGCAGAGGTTGTGGTGCGTCTCGAGATCGCCAATCACGAAGCCGCCGCCGTGGAAGAAGCAGATGACGGGGCCGGGAACGCGGCTTTCGCGCGCATCATAAAGCCTGAGTGGAACCGGACCCGCCGGGCCGGGGCAGGCGAGGTCGCGGATCACAGCCAGGTCGCGGGCCGGGCGGTCCGCCATGCCGTGCAGCGCCCGATAGCTGGCGCGCGCTTCCTCAAGCTCCATCTCCACGATCTTCGGGCCGCCGACGGCCTCAAGCATCGCGAGAAACGCCTTCACATCATCGCGTACAAAGCGGTTAACATCGATCATTCCAGCATTTCTCCCTTTGGATTTTTGCAGGTTAGAAGCCTTGATCGGCTATTTCCACTCGACATTTTGTTGCTGTAGGAGAAAAACTTCATTGCGGGTGAAGGTGCGGTTACATAGTTGCACTGCACAACCGATCAAGCGCCGCCCGGATCGGCGCACTAGAAGGGACACAAATGGCTACACAGGCCGCGGATGAGACGCTTCGGGCGGACTCTCCACAACAACCCGACGCGGTAGTGGTCCGCTTTGCGGGCGACAGCGGTGACGGGATGCAGCTGACCGGTGGGCAGTTCACGCTCTCCACCGCGCTGGCGGGCAACGATCTCGCCACCTTCCCAGATTTTCCGGCGGAAATCCGCGCCCCGCAAGGCACGCTGTTCGGCGTTTCGGCGTTCCAGATCAACTTCGGTTCGACCGAGATCGATACCGCTGGCGATGCCCCCGATGTGCTGGTGGCGATGAACCCGGCGGCGCTGAAGACTAATGTCGAGGCTTTGAAACCGGGCGGACTGATCATCGCCGACACCGGCGAATTCTCGAAGCGCAATCTCGAGAAGGCGAAATACGATACTAACCCGATCGACGATGGCAGCCTCGCCAAATGGCAGGTGCTCGCCTTCGATATCAGCGCGCAGACGATCGAGGCGGTCAAGCCCTTCGGCCTCGGCACCAAGGATGCACTGCGCTGCAAGAACATGTGGACGCTGGGCCTGGCGCTGTGGATGTTCGACCGCCCGCGCGAACCGATCCACCAATGGCTGCGCGCCAAGTTCAGGAGCAAGCCAGAACTGGCCGATGCCAATATCGCCGCGCTCGATGCGGGCCATGCCTATGGCGAGACCGCCGAGCTGGCCGGGCCGCTGCGGCAGACGCATCTCCCACCGGTTCCGTCCGAACCAGGCCTCTACCGCACGATCACCGGGGCAGAGGCGGTTTCGCTGGGGCTGGTCGCCGGGGCGCAGTTGGCCGATCTGCCGATGTTCTTCGGCGGCTATCCGATCACGCCCGCCAGCGCGATCCTGCACCATCTGGCGCGGCTCAAGGAATATCATGTCACCACCTTCCAGGCGGAGGACGAAATCGCCGCGATCTGCGCTGCGATCGGTGCCAGCTATGCCGGGCAGCTGGGCGTAACCAGCTCGTCGGGCCCCGGCATTGCTTTGAAGGGCGAGGCGATGGGCCTTGCCATCATGACCGAACTGCCGCTGGTGATCGTCAATTCGCAGCGCGGTGGGCCGTCCACCGGCCTTCCGACCAAGACCGAGCAGAGCGATCTCTATCAGGCCGTCTATGGCCGCAATGGCGATGCGCCGATGCCGGTTATCGCCGCGCGCAGCCCGTCCGACGCGTTTGAATGCGCGATCGAGGCGTGCCGCATCGCGGTGCAATACATGACCCCGGTGATGCTGCTCACCGATGGCTATATCGCCAATGCCGCCGAACCGTGGAAAGTGCCCGATCCGGCGAGCTATGCGCCGTTCCCGGTGCAGTTCCTGGCTGCAAGGAATGACGGCGAAAATCTGTTGCCCTACAAACGCGACAACAAGGGCGCGCGCCCGTGGATCAGGCCGGGAACGCCGGGGCTGATGCACCGCATCGGCGGGATCGAGAAGGCGCTGGGTACCGGCAATCTCGATTACTCACCCGCCAACCATCAGGCGATGACCGATGCCCGCCAGAACAAGGTTCTGGGCGTCGCCGTGCCCGATCAGGAAGTATGCCTGGGTGAAGCTGGCGGCAAGCTGGCGGTGGTCGGCTGGGGCAGCACATACGGTCCGATACATCAGGCGGTGCGCCGCGCGCGGGCAAAGGGGATGGACGTCAGCCACATTCACGTCCGCCATATCTGGCCGCTGCCCGCCAATCTGGGCGATCTGCTGCGCGGATTTGACCGTGTGCTGGTGCCCGAGATGAATACCGGCCAGTTCAAGACCGTGCTGCGCGACCAGTATCTGGTCGATGCACAGCCGCTCAACAAGGTCAGTGGGCAGCCGTTCACCATCGCCGAACTTGAAGCCGCGATCGAGGGGGCGCTGGGCTGACGCGCAAGCGTTGTTGCCCCGAAAGGACAGCCATGAACGAGATGACCAAAATCGAAACCACGCTCAAGGATTGGGAAACCGACCAGGAAGTGCGCTGGTGCCCGGGTTGCGGGGATTATGCGATCCTCAAGGCGGTGCAGCGCACGCTGCCGCAACTGGGGTCAGACCCGGCGAACACGGTATTTGTCAGCGGCATCGGCTGTTCGAGCCGCTTTCCCTATTACATGGAGACGTACGGCTTCCACACCATCCACGGCCGCGCGCCCGCCGTTGCGACGGGGGTGAAGCTCGCCAATCCCGATCTCGACGTGTGGCTGGTGACGGGCGACGGCGACGGCCTCTCCATTGGCGGCAACCACCTGATGCATGTGCTGCGGCGCAACGTGAACATGCAGATCATGCTGTTCAACAACGAGATCTACGGCCTCACCAAAGGGCAGTATTCACCCACCAGCCGGATCGGCACGCGCAGCCCCTCGACCCCGATCGGCTCGGTAGACCGGCCCGCGATCCCCTGCGCCTTTGCACTGGGCGCAGGCGCGCGGTTCGTCGCGCGTGGTTTTGATGTTTCGAAGCACCTGCCCGACGTGCTGATGGCTGCGCATGCCCATCAGGGAGCGGCCTTCATCGAAATCTTCCAGAACTGCATCGTTTACAACAAGGACGTGTTTGAAGGCTTTGCCGCGCCCAAGGGTGCAGAGGATCGCCAGTTGTGGCTCAAGAATGGCGAGCCGATGCTGTTTGCGGGCGGCACACAGGGCATTGCGCTCGACAGCGAGAACCTGTGCCTCAAGGTCGTCGATGTGGTCGCCAAGGAAGACGGAACGCCAGACTGGCAGGCGGCGGGCGTAATCGTACACGATGTCACCAACCGCTCGATCGCACATATGCTCGTCGAGCTGCCATTCGGCCCGTTCCCGATGGCGCTGGGCGTGCTTTATGACGATCCGCGCCCGACCTTCGAAGCCGCTGTGGCCGAGGAACGCGCCAAGGCCACTTCGGGCAAGCAACCGGACCTCGCGAAGCTGCTGGGCAGCGGGCAGACCTGGGTGGTGGAAGGCGAGGATGGGCATCCCGCTGTTTAGAAATTCTCACGCAAAGGCGCAAAGGCGCGAAGGGGATTGCGTGGATATTGAATATCTTGCCAGAGTTGCAGTTGATTGCGGCTATCAGTTGCACAAGGAACTCGGGCCAGGATTGCTGGAATCTGTTTATGAAGTGCTTCTGGCCGAGAGCTTGCGCGATCGAGGGCTTGAAGTGGAGCGACAGGTCGCGGTTCCGATTTCATTTAAGGGCGTTGTCGTCGACAACGCGTTCCGGATCGACATACTCGTCGACCGACGGCTGATAATCGAACTGAAATCGACCGAGCGCGACAGCGCTCTATTTCCCAAGCAATTGCTTACCTACCTTCGCCTTACCGACCGGTCGCTTGGCCTATTGATGAATTTCGGGCAGGAAACCTTCAAGCAAGGCGTCAAGCGTGTGGTGAACAACCACAAACCCGCTTCATCTTAGCGCCTTTGCGCCTTTGCGTGAAAAATTGAATCGTCCTCAAGTAGCGAAGCGATAGGACAGGCGAAGACGGATGGATAACATCACCCACAGCCTTGTCGGTGCGCTGATCGGGCAGGCCGGGCTGAAGCGCAAGACTGGCCTTGCCATGCCCGCGCTGATCATCGGCGCGAACCTGCCCGATGTCGATGCGGCGTGCCTGTTCTGGCTCGACGGGGTCGAGCACCTCGGTTTCAGGCGCGGGATCACGCACGGGCCGATCGCATGGGCGGTGCTGCCGTTGATATTGGCGGGGCTGCTGTGGGGATTCGACCGTTGGCAATCGAAACGCGGCAACAGGCCCGAAGGGCGGCTGCCGGTGAATTTCGGCTGGCTGTTCATCCTCAGCTTTATCGCCTGCCTGACGCACCCCGCGCTCGACTGGCTCAACGTCTATGGCGTGCGCCTGCTCGAGCCGTTCTCTTCGCGGTGGTTCTATGGCGATACGCTGTTCATCGTCGATGTGTGGCTGTGGGCGTTGATGGGTTTTGCGACCTGGTTCTCGCTGCGGCGCGAAGGGCGGGGCGGCAATTGGACGCGCCCCGCGCGCATCGCGATGGTGGCGGCGCTAGGGTATATCGGGCTGAATTGGGCGATTACCTACCAAAACCAAGGGGATGGACGGCTTCACGCACTAATTACATTCGGCAAATACCAGCAAGTCGGTGACGGCCTCGAACTGATGGAGGAGCCCAAAATCTCTGCCATCGCCAGCCCTCTGTCCTTTACTTTTTGGAAGCGAGATATTCTGTTCGGAGGTCGGGGAGTATGGCTTCAACGCAAGTGCTGGAGCCACGATGACTGCTATGCCGAAACAATTACAGATCGAGTTTGTTCGCTGCCCGATCTCGAGAAGCAGAAAATTGCTAATCCCCAACTCGAAGCCTTCCTCTTCTGGTCGCGCGCGCCTTTCGCCGAGCGCGCTCCAGACGGCTCGGTGATCCTGCGTGATGCGCGGTTCTACAATCCGCTGGTGCGCGACCGGTTCAGCGTCGCGCTGCCGCAGGTCAAATGCGTGCCGATTGCAGTCGAATAGGCCCAAACCGGCCTTGCCGACCGGGGCGCTGCGGCACTAAGAACGCCGCATGACCGATCAGGGGTTCAATCGCGGCAAGCATCTGCTGGCTGGCGGGGCGCGTTTCTCGCGCGCGCCGGGCCTGATTGCGCGGCTGCTCGCGCCCGGTTTCAACCGGCTGCTCGACCACATCGACACGGGGCTGGAGAAGGGCACGATCGTTGTCCACGTTCCCGGCGGGGCCACACGCCATTTGGGCGGCCGCGCGCCCGGCTTCGACGCGGAATTGACGATCCATGACTGGCGCGCGCTGTTGCGGCTCGCCACCAGCGGCTCGATCGGCTGGTATCAGGCGTGGGAGGCGGGCGAGTGGGAATGCGCTGACCTGACCGCGCTGTTCGCCAACTTTGGCGACAACGCGGTGAGCCTGGGCAATATCGGGCGTGCAAAAGGGCCCTTTCGCTGGGCGGCGCGGCTGGCGCACTACTTCAACCGCAACAGCCGCGCGGGCGCGATGCGCAACATCCGTGCACATTACGACCTTGGCAACGACTTCTACGCCCAATGGCTCGACCCCAGCATGACTTATTCGAGCGCGCGGTTCGGGCCTGCCGATGCGCTGGAAGCGGCGCAGCGCGCCAAGTGGCAGGCGCTGGCCCGGCGGATCGGAAACGCGGCGACCGTGCTCGAAATCGGCTGCGGCTGGGGTTCGCTGGCCAATCACTTGCAGCAGGGCGGTGCGCAGGTGACTGCGATCAGCCTTTCGGACGAACAGCTCGCCTGGGCGCGCGAAAGCAACGATTCCGGCATCGACTTCCGCAAGCAGGATTACCGCGATGTTTCCGGCCAGTACGATGCAATCGTCAGCGTAGAAATGGTCGAGGCGCTGGGGCGCGAATACTGGCCCACCTTCATGGATGCGATCGCGCGCAATCTGAAGCCAGGGGGCAGGGCGGCGATCCAGTATATTGCCATGCGCGACGAACTGTTCGAAGCCTATGCGAAGAGCGCGGATTTCATCCAGGCCTATATTTTTCCCGGCGGACTGCTGATCCGCACCAGCGAATTTCGCGCACTGGCCGAGGCGCGCGGGCTGGAATGGCGCGACGAGGAGGCGTTCGGGCAGGACTATGCGCATACGCTCAAATGCTGGCGCGACAATTTTGACCTTGCGGTGGAGCAGGACCGGCTGCCACAGGGGTTTGACGAGCGTTTCATAGGCCTGTGGCGCTTCTATCTCGCTTATTGCGAGGGCGGCTTTCGCGCCGGAATGATCGATGTGCACCAGGTGACCTTGATAAAGAACTGAAGCGGACGGGAGCGACTTTATGAAAAAGTGGGTGTTGGGCGGGGGCGCCGCATTGCTGCTGGCGCTGGGCGCTGGCTATCTTTCGCTCGACAAGGATCAGCGCAGCCTGCTCGCCAATCTGCCCACCGATCGCAATGTCCTGTTCTGGTCCGACGAGCAGCGCGAAGCCGCTTTCCGCGCGATGGATTCGCTGCCGGTGCTCGCCGACACGCATACCATTGCCGCCGGAGGGGCAGTCTATCCGTTGCCCAAGGGCGAACCGCTCACGCTCGATTTCGATCTCGATGCCTATTTTGCGCATCAACGCACGGCGGCGCTGGTGGTCGTGCAAGATGGCAAAGTGGTTCTGGAGCGGTACGGGCTGGGCTTCGGGCCGGAAGGCAAGTGGACCAGCTTTTCGGTCGCCAAGAGCCTGACGTCGACCATGGTCGGGGCCGCGCTCAGGGACGGTGCAATCGAGAGTCTCGACGATCCGGTGACCAAATATATCCGCGGCCTCAAGGGTTCGGCCTACGACGACGTTTCTGTGCGCCAGCTTTTGACCATGACTTCGGGCGTCAAGTGGAACGAGGATTACACCGATCCGGAATCCGACGTGGCGCTGTTCAACGAGCACAAGGCGGAGGACGGGCTGGATGTGACCGTCAGCTATATGCGCAAGCTCCCGCGCGAAGCGCCCGCGGGCGAGAAATGGGTTTACAAGACTGGCGAGACCAACCTGATCGGTGTGCTGGTGAGCGAGGCGACAGGCCGGCCGCTGGCCGAATACCTTTCCGAAAAGGTGTGGAAGCCGTTCGGCATGGAACAGGACGCGACCTGGCTGCTCGGCCCCACCGGGCACGAGATCAGCGGCTGCTGTGTCCAGGCGGCGACGCGAGACATGGCGCGGTTTGGCCTGTTTGTGATGGGCGGCGGGTTTGCGGGCGGCAAGCAGGTGGTACCGGACGGCTGGTTTGCCGAGGCTGCGACCAAGCAGGCAGATATCGGGGCGCCGGGCCGTGGCTACGGCTATCAATGGTGGACTTACGACGACGGCACTTTTGCAGCGCAGGGCATCTTCGGGCAGGGGATCTTCATCGATCCTGCGCGCAAGCTGGTGATTGCATCGAACTCGAACTGGCCGGTTGCTTCGGGGCAGGGGACTTTTGGCGAAGAACGGCTGGAACTTTACCACGCCGTACAAAGGGCGGTTGACGCCCTGGCCGGGAAGCCTTCGGACGAAGCGACCTGATGCTTAGCGGTAGGCGCCCGAATTGCTGTAGCGCTGCAGGATGTTGTCGTGGACGATCGGGCTCAAGAGCTCGGTGAAGGCGCAGCCGACCACGCAATTGTCCCACCAGACCACCTGCGCCTGAAGCGATTCGAGGCCCGGCAG
>PNJY01000012.1 GCA_013822125.1 Erythrobacter sp.
CCCTTCTGCACCATGTTGACGATGCGGCGGAATTCATTGAGGCTCATGCCGGTCTGGCTGGCGATATCGGCAATCTCGACGCGGATGCGCTCGATCGCGTCGGCTTCCTTTTCGGCGAAGGCGGCCCATTTCTTGTCCTTGCCCGCGTTGCGCGCCAGCCAATCCTCTTCGAGCTCGTTGCCGACATAGGCACCCAGGAAATCCATCCGCTTGACCTTGTGGCGCTCGGCCAGGCGCAGCATCTGCCCTCCCAGCGCGGTCAATCGGCGGTTGAAGGCATAGAGGTTGTCGACCAGGAACTCGATCTTGGTCGCATGGAACTGAACGCTTTCGACCTCGGCGGTCAATTCTTCGCGCAACTTTTCGTACTTGCGTTCCTTGGCCGGGGGAAATTCGTTGCCGGCCCCGAGTGTATCGACGCGCTCTGCCTGCAGCTTCTCGAAGCTCTTGAAGAGGCTGGTGATGCGGGCGAAACGTTCGAGCGCCTCGGGCTTGAGCGCCGCCTCCATCTGGGCGAGGCTGAGTGTGTTGTCGTCCTCGTCTTCCTCGCGCGGGCGCCGGCTTTCGCCCTGCTCGCCATCTTCGTCATCGTCGGGACGTTCTTCTTCGCTTTCAGCGTCTTCGTCATCTTCGCGGATGGTCGGGCCGGCGGTCTCCTCGCTGATCTCGCCGTCGTCGTCCTCTGCACCTTCGACCATCTTTTCTGCCGGAGGCTCCTTGGACAGCATGGCGTCGAGATCGAGGATCTCGCGCAATTGCATTTCCTCGTTGTTGAGCGCTTCCGACCACTGGATGATCGCGTGGAAGGTGATCGGGCTTTCGCAAAGCCCGATGATCATCATGTCGCGCCCGGCCTCGATCCGCTTGGCGATGGCGATCTCGCCCTCACGGCTCAGGAGCTCGACAGCCCCCATCTCGCGCAGGTACATTCGTACCGGGTCATCCGTGCGCTCGCCGACAGCGGCCTTGCGGGGAGTTGCGCTCGCCTTACGCGCATCCTTGCGATCGTCATCGTCGCCGTCGGAATCGTCTTCGTTGTCGATTTCGTCGTTATCGTCGTCAGACTCGCCCTCAGCCTCGGCATCCTCGTCGTTTTCGACGATCTGGACGCCCATTTCCGAAAGCGCGGTCTGGATGTCCTCGATCTGGTCGGGGCTCATCTGGTCGGACGGCAGCGCGGCGTTGAGCTCGTCATAGGTGACGTAGCCCTTCTTCTTGCCCTTGCTGATGAGCTTTTTGACCGTTGCTTCGTTGAGGTCGATCAACGGGGCATCGTCAGCTTCGGTTGATTTCGTATTTGCGGCCATCTGGTTTGTCAGTCCGTTTTCCTGTCGCTCACCGCCGTATCGGCCGGATCGCGAATCAAATCCCTTGCGACCGCATTGGCGGCCTTCCTGCGTCCAAAGTGCTTCAGACGTTCATCGAGTGCAGCGAGCCGTTCGCGCAACCGGGTCTGCTCGGCAAAGGCCCCTTCGGGATCTTCCGCGAACCGACCCCCTGCGACTTCGAGCGCAGCAGAAAGGGCCGGCCTTTCGACCAGCAACATGACGGCTTCAGCCAATTCCGCGCGCGCATCTACCGGTGAGGTGCCTTCTCTGAGGAAGGTATATCGATTCTGATCCGGTGGGGCGGGAAGACCTTGCGCGCCTGATATGGCCATGTCGCCGCGCGAATCAAGCGTTTCCGCATATTCGAACAACGATTCGATTGCAGGTGCGGTTTTCGGGTCGAGGTTTGCGAGCCTGATTAACGCTTCGGCATGGACGCCGATCTGGTCGGGATGGCGCACCAAGCCTGCAATCACGGCGGTTGCCAGCGCATCGCGCGCACCCCCGGAAATCGCCCTGCCGAGGCGCGCCGCCGCCTCGCTCGAGAGGCTGGGGACGCTTGGTTTGTATGCCGGACCTTTCCAATCGCGGCGCTCGCGCGGGGGAAAGGCAAAGGCGGAAAACCGTTCCATCAGATCGCGCCGGTAGAGCGCGCGGATGTCCTGATCGGCAATGTTTTCGACATGCGCGAGCAGCCGCGCCTTCAGCCCCGCCTTGTCCTCAGGCGTGCGCAGCGGTTGCGCATCGCGTTCGAAGCGCCACAGCATTTCGAGCAGCGATGCAGGTTCGGCCAGCAGGCGCTCCATCGCGGCTGCGCCTTGCTGGCGGATAAGGTCGTCGGGGTCGAGTCCGGCGGGAAGCTGGACGATGGAGAGCGAGCGGGCCGGACGCAGCAGCGGCAGTGCCCGCGCGATCGCCCGCATCGCCGCACGCTGGCCCGCCGCATCGCCATCGAAGCACAGCACCGGCACCTCGACCATGCGCCACAGCAACTCGAGCTGGGTTTCGGTCAACGCGGTGCCGAGCGGCGCGACCGCATCGGCGATCCCCGCATTGGCCAGCGCGATCACGTCCATATAGCCTTCGACCACCACCATCCGCCCACTCTGGCGGCTGACCGGCCCGGCGCGGTGGAGATTGTAAAGCGTGCGGCCCTTGTCGAACAGCGGCGTGTCGGGCGAATTGAGATATTTCGCAACGCCCTCCCGGTTTTCCAGAATCCGCCCGCCAAAGGCGATCACCCGTCCGCGCGCATCGTTGATTGGCAGCATCAACCGGTCGCGGAAGCGGTCGTAAGGCGGCTTGTCATCGACCGAGATCAGCAACCCGGCCTCGACCAGCATCGCCTCGTCGAATTGCGCCAACGCTCCCTTGAGCGCCACCTTATTGTCAGGTGCAAAGCCGAAGCCGAAGCGCTGAGCGGTCTGCCGCCCGAACCCGCGCGAATTGAGGTATTCGCGCGCGGCGGCGCCTTGCGGGTCATGGAGATTGGCGACGAACCATTCCTGCGCGGCGGCGCAGACATCGTGCAGGCTGGCGCGCTGTTCGGCCAGCGCAGCCTCGCGCGGATCGGGGCGGGGCACTTCCATCCCGGCCTGCGCGGCGAGTTCCTTGACCGCATCCATGAACGATAGCCCGCGCTGGTCGGTCATCCAGCGGATCACATCGCCATGCGCGCCGCAGCCGAAGCAGTGGTAAAAGCCCTTCTCGTCATTGACGGTGAAGCTGGGGGTCTTTTCGTTGTGAAACGGGCAACAGGCCTTCCACTCGCGCCCGGTCTTCTGCAGCTTGGTCGTGCGCATGATAACGCCCGAAAGCGTCACGCGCGCGCGCAGTTCATCAAGCCATTGCGGGGTAAGCATTCCCCGTCTGTATTAGGAAAGCGCCGCCTTCACCAGAGCGCTGGCCCGACCCATGTCGAGTTGTGAACCGTGGCGCGCCTTGAGCTCGCCCATGACCCGCCCCATGTCCTTCACGCCGCTTGCGCCGATCTCTGCCTTGATCGCCTCAATCGCGGCGGTGGTATCCGCCTCGCTCATCATCGCAGGCATGAATTCCTCGATCACAGCCAGCTCTGCGCGTTCCTGCGCCGCAAGTTCCTCGCGCCCGCCCTGCTCGAACATCTGGATCGATTCGCGGCGCTGCTTGGCCATCTTCTGCAATACCTCAACCACCAGATCGTCATCGGCGATCTGCTTCGACGAGGTGCGCAGTTCGATATCGCGGTCCTTGATCTTCGCGCCGATCAGCCGCAGCGCCGCCGTCCGTTCCTTATTGCCCGCTTTCATCGCGGTAATGGTGGCGGCCTTGATGTCATCGCGAAGCATGGGCGTGGTCCTTGAAAAGATTCGGTTCGGCGGGGCAGATAGGCCCAAATCGCGAAAATGGGAATTCTGCCCCGATTAGTCGATATTTCGCTGGCGATGGTGTTGACGCGGCGGTCCGGTATGGTTAGCGGCTGGGACTTAGCACGCATTGCTGGAAACCTCTTGTACGGAGCGCCCGATGGCCCCTTCCGCGAACACTCCTGCGCAGCCCAAAGGCGCGACGGGAGTCCTTGTTCTGGCCGATGGCACGGTGATCTGGGGCAAGGGCTTCGGTGCGGCAGGCAGCGCGGTGGGTGAAGTGTGCTTCAACACCGCGATGACGGGATACCAGGAGGTGATGACCGACCCCTCCTATGCAGCACAGATCGTCACCTTCACTTTCCCGCATATCGGCAATGTCGGCACCAACCGCGAGGATACCGAGTCACGCGCGCAAGGTGCGGTGGGCTGCATTGTCCGCGAAGCGGTGACCCCGCCGTCGAACTTTCGTGCCGAGCAGGACTTTGGGGAATGGCTGGCCGCGAATGGCAAAATCGGCCTTTCGGGCGTGGATACGCGGGCATTGACCCGTCGCATCCGCATGAACGGTGCGCCCAATGCGGCGATTGCGCATTCGCCGGATGGAAAGTTCGATATTCCCGCGTTGCTCAGCCAAGCGCGCGACTGGCCGGGGCTGGAAGGGATGGACCTCGCGATCGAGGTGACCCGCGAGGCACGGGAAGAATGGCAGGGCAGCCATTGGCGGCTTGGCCATGGTTACGGAAGCGACGCACCCGAACCCGCTCACCCTGAGCCTGTCGAAGGGGCGGGTTCGGATGCCGCTCGCACTTCGACAAGCTCAGCACGAGCGGATAAGCCCCACGTCGTTGCCATCGATTACGGCGCGAAGGACAACATTTTCCGCAATCTGGTGCGCGCGGGCGCGCGGGTGACAGTAGTTCCGGCGAAAACCTCGCTGGAAGATGTGGTCGCCTTGAAGCCCGACGGCGTGTTCCTTTCCAACGGCCCGGGCGATCCGGCGGCGACGGGTGAATATGCCGTGCCGGTGATCAAGGCGCTGCTTGACCGGGACGTCCCGATTTTCGGGATATGTTTGGGTCACCAAATGCTTGGGCTTGCCGCAGGAGCAAAGACCAACAAGATGCACCAAGGCCACCGCGGCGCGAACCACCCGGTCAAGCGGCTGGCCGATGGCGCGGTCGAGATCACTTCGATGAACCACGGCTTCGCAGTGGACAACGCCAGCCTGCCTGGTGGCGTGGTGGAAACCCACCGCTCGCTGTTCGACGGATCGAATTGCGGGATTTCGATCAAGGGCAAGAAGGCCTTCGGCGTGCAATACCACCCCGAGGCCTCGCCCGGCCCGCAAGACAGCTTCTACCTGTTCGAGAAATTCGTGGGGATGTTGGGGTGACAACGATCGAGTTTGCAACAATTGCAGCAATTTTGATCGGCCCAATCGCGGCCGTTGCGCTCCAATTGAATCACGAGCGTAGAAAGAAAACAACTGAGTTTCAGGCTCAAACAATGCGGACATTGCTGGCAACGCGTCACTTGCCGGGCGATGCCAACTACTCGACAGCAATAAACCTTATTCCGGTTGATTTTAATAAGAACAAAATGGTCATGGCTGCTCACAAGGAATACATCGAGCAGATAACCTACCAACCGACACCTGAAAACCTCGAAGCATACAACAAGAGTGTGATGGCCAAACAGACTTCACTTATATTCGAGATGGCTAAGGTATTGGGCTATGATCTTCCTGAAACGTATATCCAAACAACAGCTTATGCAGCAGGTGGATTCGTAGCTCGGGACAATATCATGCTCGAAGCATGGCAGGCTTGGCCGCGAATTGCTCAGGCCTTGGAGTTGAACAATCAACTTTATGCAGACCTGATCAACCGCCCAACAGATGAAGGCAAATAATGCCCAAACGCACAGACATCTCCTCATCCCATCCCTCTCACCCTGTGGGGGGAGAGGGTCGGCGCTTTTGCGCCGGGGAGAGGGGGGCTGGTGCTTGGTACGAATTCAGTGCGAGATCGGACGACAAGGAATTCCCCCCTCTCCAAACCCTCTCCCCCCGTTGGGGTGAGAGGGCTGTTCACTTGATCCCATCTGCCAACCCTCTCCCCCTAAATGGTGAGAGGGCGTTGGGTTTAGCCCCCTCTCCCCAACCCCTCTCCCCCCGGAAGGTGAGAGGGGCTTTCGGGATCGCGACCAAGCTCGATGATGATTATGCGCAGCACCCCATCGAGATTGGTCATGACTTCGGCATTCGTGAAGCGCAGGACGCGAAATCCTCTCTCTTCGAGAAAGGCGGTTCGCACGCGGTCATGGGTTTCGGCGAACGCATGGGTATCGCCATCGACTTCGACGATCAGCCCTTCCGATGGAGCAGCGAAGTCGGCGATGTAGGGATCGACGACATATTGCCGTTTGAACTTAACGCCCAGCCTGCCAGCACGCAGCGCCGCCCAGAGCATGCGTTCGGGCGGGGTCATGTTGGAGCGGAGCGTCTTGGCCCGTTCGCGTGCGGTGATGTTTCGCTTCATTCCCCCTCTCCCAACCCTCTCCCCCTGAAGGGTGAGAGGGCTATAGGAAATGCACTCTAGATGCCACGTCGAACAGATATCCAATCCATCCTCGTAATCGGTGCCGGCCCGATCATCATCGGCCAGGCGTGCGAGTTCGACTATTCGGGCACGCAGGCGATCAAGGCGCTGAAGGAGGAAGGCTACCGCGTCGTGCTGGTCAACTCCAATCCGGCCACGATCATGACCGATCCCGAATTCGCCGACGCCACCTATATCGAGCCGATCACGCCCGATATCGTGGCCAAGATCATCGCCAAGGAACGCCCTGACGCGCTTTTGCCGACCATGGGCGGGCAAACCGCGCTCAACTGCGCACTGGCGCTCTACAACGATGGCACGTTGGCGAAATACGGCGTCAAGATGATCGGCGCCGATGCCGACGCGATCGACAAGGCGGAAAACCGCCAGCGCTTCCGCGAGGCGATGGACCGGATCGGGCTGGAAAGTGCGCGCAGCGGTGTCGCAACCACGGTTGAGCAGGCCTTCGCCGTGCTTGAAACCACGGGTTTGCCGGCAATCATCCGCCCCAGCTTCACGCTTGGCGGCACCGGCGGCGGGATCGCTTACAACAAGGCCGAGTTCGAGCGGATCGTGCGCGAAGGGATCGACGCGTCGCCCACCAATGAAGTGTTGATCGAGGAATCGCTGCTGGGGTGGAAAGAGTTCGAGATGGAGGTTGTCCGCGACAAGCACGACAACGCCATCATCATCTGCAGTATCGAGAACGTCGATCCGATGGGCGTCCACACCGGGGACAGCATCACCGTTGCCCCGGCGCTGACGCTGACCGACAAGGAATACCAGATCATGCGCAACGCCAGCATTGCGGTGCTGCGCGAGATCGGGGTCGAAACGGGCGGATCGAACGTACAGTTCGCGGTCAACCCCAAGGACGGGCGGCTGATCGTGATCGAGATGAACCCGCGCGTCAGCCGCTCCTCGGCACTGGCATCGAAGGCCACCGGCTTTCCGATTGCGCGCGTCGCGGCGAAGCTGGCGGTTGGCTATACGCTCGACGAGATCACCAACGAGATTACCGGGGCGACGCCTGCCAGCTTCGAGCCGACGATCGATTACGTCGTCACCAAGATCCCGCGCTTCACATTCGAGAAGTTCAAGGGAGCCGAGGCATCGCTCTCCACCGCGATGAAATCGGTGGGCGAGGTGATGGCGATCGGGCGCAATTTCCAGGAGAGTCTGCAAAAGGCACTGAGGGGACTTGAAACCGGGCTTGACGGGCTCAACCGCATTCCCGAGCTCGAAGGGGAAGAGCGCGACGTGATCACTGCCGCGCTTTCACGCCGCACGCCGGACCGGCTCCTCAAGGTCGGGCAGGCCTTCCGCGAGGGGATGGGCGTGGAAGAAATCGCGGCGATCACCGGATATGATCCGTGGTTCCTGCGCCAGATCGAGGCGATCATCGCGGCGGAAAGCGAGATTGGCGAACGTGGCCTGCCCGGCGATGCTGCGGGTCTGCGGCGGCTGAAGGCGATGGGCTTTTCCGACAAGCGGCTGGCGACGCTGGCGGTGCGCTCAGTCGGGGTCGCGGGCGGGCTGGCCGAAACGCAGGCGCGCCGTTCGGGCCTTCTCCATGATGCGCTGCGGGTGATGGCGGGCGCAACCAGCGAGTCCGAAGTGCGCGAACTGCGCGAACGGTTGGGCGTTCGCCCGGTGTTCAAGCGGATCGACAGCTGCGCCGCCGAATTCGAGGCGATCACGCCCTACATGTATTCGACCTATGAAGCCCCGAGCTTCGGGGTACCTGAGTGCGAGGCAGCCCCGTCGGATCGGCGCAAGGTGGTGATCCTGGGCGGCGGACCAAACCGGATCGGGCAGGGGATCGAATTCGACTATTGCTGCGTCCATGCCTGTTTCGCGCTCCACGAAGCCGGCTTCGAAACGATCATGATCAACTGCAACCCCGAAACCGTTTCGACAGATTACGACACCTCCGACCGGCTCTATTTCGAGCCGCTGACGGCCGAGGACGTGCTTGAAATCCTGCGTGTCGAACAGTCGCGGGGCGAACTCGTCGGGGTGATCGTGCAGCTTGGCGGGCAGACCCCGCTCAAGCTGGCACAGGCGTTGGAGGATGCCGGGATTCCGATCCTTGGCACATCGCCCGATGCAATCGATCTGGCGGAAGACCGCGAGCGCTTTGCCCGGCTGGTCAATCAGCTCAAGCTGAAGCAGCCTGATAACGGCATCGCCTACAGCCGCGACGAGGCAGCGGCAGTGGCGGCGCGGATCGGCTATCCGGTGCTGCTGCGCCCATCCTATGTGCTGGGCGGGCGGGCGATGGAAATCGTCGACAGCGAGGCGCAGCTCGACGATTACGTCCGCACAGCCGTCAGCGTCTCGGGCGATAGCCCGGTGCTGGTCGACCAGTACCTTCGCGATGCGATCGAATGCGATGTCGATGCGCTGTGCGACGGGCAGGAAGTACGCGTCGCCGGGGTGATGCAGCATATCGAGGAAGCGGGCGTCCATTCGGGCGACAGCGCCTGCACGTTGCCGCCCTATTCGCTGCCGCCCGAAGTGATCGCGGTAATGGAACGGCAGACGGTGGCGCTGGCGAGGGCCCTGGGCGTAGTCGGGCTGATGAACGTGCAGTTCGCGGTCAAGGACGGTGCGGACGGGCCGGAGGTCTATCTGATCGAGGTCAATCCGCGCGCCAGCCGCACTGTTCCTTTTGTCGCCAAGGCGATTGGCCAGCCGGTGGCGAAGATCGCAGCGCGGGTGATGGCGGGCGAAAAGCTGGCCGATTTCCCGCCGTTCCACCGCGATCTGCCCTATATGGCGGTGAAGGAGGCGGTATTCCCCTTCAGCCGTTTCCCCGGGGCCGACCCCGCACTCTCGCCTGAAATGAAATCGACCGGCGAGGTGATGGGGATCGATCGCACATTCGAGGCGGCCTTCCTCAAGTCGCAGTTGGCGGCGGGCATGGAGCTGCCTGCGGGCGGAACCTTGTTCGTCTCGGTCAAGAACAGCGACAAGCCGGTTATCCTATCCGCAGTACGGATGCTTGTCGAACAGGGCTTTCAGGTCATCGCCACCGGCGGAACGCAAGCCTATCTTGCCGGGCAGGGCCTGCCGGTTGAGCGGATCAACAAGGTGGCCGAGGGGCAGCCGCACATCGTTGACAGGATCATCGACGGCGAGATCGCGCTCATTTTCAACACGACCGAAGGCTGGCAGAGCCTGCTCGATTCCAAATCCATCCGCGCCACCGCGCTGGAGAAGAAATTGCCCTACTATACCACCGCTGCCGCATCGCTGGCGGTGGCGCAGGCGATTCTTGCGGTAAATGCAAGTGATCTTGAAGTACGCTCGCTCCAAGACTATTATAACTGAACGACCGAGCGTTCCTCCCGACATTCTGGACGAGATCGCGCCGCCTCGGCAGAAGCGGCTTGGAATGATTTTGACCTGATATCATGCCGGTAGGAAGGGAAGTGCAGAAAGGATAGGAAGGCGAAGATGGAAAAGTTTCCAATGCTCGCGGAAGGCTATGAGCGGCTAACGGCCGATCTCAAGACCTTGCGGGCAGAGCGCCCCACGATTGTCGAGGCGATCGAAGAGGCACGCGCGCATGGCGACCTTTCGGAAAACGCCGAGTACCATGCCGCCAAGGAACGGCAGGGTCAGGTCGAAGCGCAGATCGCCGAACTGGAAGATCGCATCAACCGGGCGCAGATCATCGATCCGACTACACTTTCCGGCGACCGTATCGTCTTCGGGGCGACCGTGACGCTGCTTGACGAAGATGACAGGCCGGTGCGTTACCAGATCGTCGGACAGGTCGAAGCGAACGCCAATCACGGCCGCATTTCCTACAATTCGCCGCTGGGCCGCGCCTTGATCGGCAGGCGGGTTGACGACGAAATCGAAGTCACCGTACCTTCCGGCGACAAGTTCTACCTGGTCAAGAAGATCGAATTCATCTGATCCGCAGGCTTCAGGCAGGCGTGAGGATTCTTTCCATCGCATAGTTGTGGATCGGCACACCGCCGATGGCAAACTCTCGGCGTCCGGTCAGGACGTATCCCGCCCGCTCGAAAACCGGGCGGGCCAGCTCGCTGGCTTCGGTGTAGAGGCGCATCTGAGCAAGTTCGCGTGCGACCAGTTCAACCTCCTTCAGCAATCTGCCGCCGATTCCGCGCCCGGCATGCGCCGGATCGCAATAAAGGTGGTCGACGTGCCCATCGGGCTCGACCAGGCTGTAGGCCACCGGCTGTTCTTCTGGTCCGAGCGCGAGAATCACTACGTCGCCGCGGCCGGCCCGCTTGAGAAAGCGTTTGGCCGGATCCGAACTGGCGGCCCAGGCGTCAACCTGTTCCTGGTTGTATCCGCGCGGGCCGATCTGCTCGATTGCAGCGCGCATGATCCGGGCCAGCGCGGCCTCATCACCGGGAAGAAAACGGCGGATAGTATATGTGTCCATGCCGCCAGCACATAGCAGGTTTTAGGCGTCGGGTGTGAGCAATCGATGGATATGGACCACGACGTACTTCATCTCCGCATCGTCAACCGTGCGCTGCGCATTGGCGCGCCACGCCTCAGCCGCAGCATCATAGTTGCTGAATATACCGACGACGTGGATGCTCTCAGGGTCCTTGAATTCCATCGTGCGCGGGTCCTTGACCCGTCCACCCATGACAAGGTGCAGTCGTTGCCCGCTGTCGGTTTCTTCCATTGTCCGCGCTTTCATACCAGAGGGAGGGATTTCGACCGCCCCTATCGTCAAGCTGCTCGCGGCGCAATTCCCGGTATCGGAATTGAGCCAGGCTGGGTTCAGTCACCCCGTTGCTTGCCGTGCCTGCTGCGCAGCCGGTCGCCAGTATGCGCTGCCATGCCCGCTGCACCGCGTATCAGCATGTTGCGCGTCGACGCAGAGCGTGCCCGCGCTTCATCCGCGTTATCCTCGTCGAACACCTGCGATTGCGCGACATCCTCAAGCAACCCGATGCCGATTGCGAACAGCGCATCGACGAGGAAGGCGGCGAGACGGCTGCTTTCCCGCGAATCCACAAGGGGACGATTCTGGCGCTTTCCCCCCGAGAGACCCAGTAGAATGCCAATCGCCAAGGCTCCACCGACAAGGACCAGCGGATAACGCCCGGCTATCGTTGCCAGGCTGCCGGACGTGTCCGGTTGACCGGGCGATGGTTCATGTGCGGTGTCGAACCGGCCCCGGCTCGCTTCGATCCTCTGCCGCAATTCGGCGCGTTTGGCTTCGATGCTCATAGCTGATCGGCACGCTCCCCGGTCTTGCGACGAGCGCCAATCTTGCCGATCAACGCCCGGATCGGACGGCGCCCCAGCCACAGCAGCAGCGCACTCCCAGCCATTATCAAGGGGCCGCGATGTCTTCGCGCTGCGGCGCCGACCTGGCTTGCCACCTCGCGAACTTCTTCTCCCGCGATCCTCATCATGCGCTGGCTGTCGGAATTGACTGCGACGACTCCCTGCAAATGAGAGATTTTGGCGGCAAGCAATGCCTTGGCTGTATTACGCAAAGCGCGGTCCTCGCGCAGGTCGGCCGGTTCTTCTTTCATGTTCCGTCCTCCTTGAATGCGTCGGTCACATCACGAGCCTTCGTGCGGGCCAGCACGGCAAGTATCGCTGCCCCAAGCAGCAGTACTCCAACTACCAACCCTATCGCACCGGGAGCGCCGACAAGCGGGGCGAGGACAAACAGCGAACCGACCACCAGCGCAATAAGCGCCAGGTGGACGAAGCCGAGCGCAAGCGCGATGTACAGCGCTATCGACTTGCTGCGACCGGCTACGAAGACGATGCGGCTCTTCTGGTAATTGAGCTCGGCCTCGGCATATGTTCGACCGTCCTCCACCAGCGACAGGATATCGTCGGCCAGGGAGGATCGTGACTGCGACTCGCCATCGCCGCACGGCTCGGCATCGGGCGCACCCTCGTCAGCGGGCTGAGGCGCAGCTTCACGCAGATCTTCGTCGCGCATGGCCGCCCCCGATGCCGCGATCAGTCCCGGCTGCCGCGAAACAGGCGCGCAATCAGGAACCCGGCGATTGCCGCCAGACCCATGGCGACGCCGGGGCTCTTGCGTACCATTTCGCGGGCGTCCTCGCCAAGTTCGTCGAGGTCCTTGGCATCAAGCTTGGCCGACGTTTCCTGCAAGGTGCGTGACGCGCGGCGCGCGTAATCGCCATACTGCTCGCCGAAACGCTCGTCGATGGTGGCAGCCGTATCGCCCACGGCCTTGCCGATTGAGGCGATGGCATCGCTGGTGCGATGCTTGCCTTCCACTGCCAGCTCGCTTGCACGAACCCTCGCCTCGCTGCCATAGGCTTTCGCCTCGGCGACAAGATCGCCGCCTTTTTCCTTGGCCTGGCCGCGATAGATTGCGGCGCGTTCACTTGCCTCGGCGCGCAGGGCGGCGGCACCTGCCTTGGCTTCTTCCATTGCTGCGTTGAAGCGCGATTTGGCGACCGCTTTGTTGTCTGCCGGTTTTGCAGCCTTGGCCTTGGCCTTGCCTTTGGTGGAGGATGACTTGCGAGTCTTCGATCCTGAGTTTGCGGTAGCCTGTACCATGATCAGTTTCCTTGCCTTAGAATTCGTATTCCCTGCTTAGGTTACATACCGCGAAACCCGATAATCGCGCAACGCAACTTGCGCTGCGATGAACCCGGGCATAGAGCGCGGCGTATCCCGCATATGGTGGTGTCTTAGCGAATTGCAACACCTCACCCGGCAAGCTTCGGAGCAAAGCGATGACTGCAATAATAGACCTGCATGGCCGTGAAATCCTCGACAGCCGCGGCAATCCGACGGTGGAAGTCGATGTGTTGCTGGAAGACGGCAGCTTTGGCCGCGCGGCGGTGCCATCGGGCGCGTCAACCGGCGCGCACGAGGCAGTGGAGTTGCGCGATGGGGACAAGGGGCGCTATCTGGGCAAGGGCGTGTTGAATGCAGTGAAGGCCGTCAATGGCGAGATTGCGGATGCGATCCTGGGCCTCGATGCAGAGGATCAGCGCGACATCGACTATGCCATGATCGCGCTCGACGCGACCGAAAACAAGAGCCGGATCGGAGCCAACGCCATTCTGGGCACCAGCCTGGCAGTGGCAAAGGCGGCGGCGAATGCGCGCGGTCTTCCGCTCTATTCCTATCTCGGAGGGGTCGCAGCCCATGTACTGCCGGTGCCGATGATGAACATCATCAACGGCGGGGAACACGCCGACAATCCGATCGACATCCAGGAATTCATGGTCATGCCAGTCGGTGCCGACAGCCTGGCAGAGGCGGTGCGCTGGGGCTCGGAAATCTTCCACACTCTGAAAAAGCGGCTCAAGGCGCAAGGGCTGGCCACGGCCGTTGGCGACGAAGGCGGATTCGCGCCAAATCTCGCCAGTACGCGCGCGGCGCTCGATTTCATCATGGGCTCGATCGAGGAAGCGGGGTTCAAGCCGGGTAGTGAAGTGGTGCTGGCGCTCGACTGCGCCGCTACTGAATACTTTGCCGATGGCCGTTACGACATGGCGGGCGAGGGGATTTCGCTGAGCAGCGAGGAGAACGCTGCCTGGCTCGCATCGCTTTGTGCTGACTACCCGATCCGCTCGATCGAGGACGGCATGGCCGAGGACGATCTGGTAGGCTGGAAGATCCTGACCGACCTGCTCGGCGACAGGATTCAATTGGTGGGCGACGATCTGTTCGTTACCAATCCCTCTCGTATCTCGATGGGTATCGGCAAGGGGCTGGCCAATTCGCTGCTGGTAAAGGTCAACCAGATCGGCACCCTGAGCGAGACGCTGACAGCGGTAGAGATGGCGCACAGAGCGGGCTATACCACCGTGATGAGCCATCGATCGGGCGAGACTGAAGACGCGACGATCGCCGACCTGGCGGTGGCCACCAACTGCGGCCAGATCAAGACCGGTTCGCTGGCGCGGTCGGACCGTCTGGCGAAGTACAACCAGCTGATCCGCATCGAGGAAGAACTGGGCGCCAGCGCGCGCTACGCCGGTGCCGGTTGCTTCGGGCAGCTCGTCTGACGCCGATCAGGCGGAAAATCGCGATTGTAATGCCAGGAGTGCCAGCGCGGCCTTGGCCGCTTCGCCTCCCTTGTCCTTCTGCGCGGGGTCGGCGCGGACCAGCGCCTGATGCTCGTTCTCGACGGTGAGGATACCGTTGCCGATCGCGATCCCGTCCATGGTCAGCGCCATCAGCGCGCGCGCGCTTTCGCCCGCGACGATTTCGAAGTGATAGGTCTCGCCCCGGATCACCACGCCGATCGCGACAAAGCCGTCGTACTGCCCGCTTTCGGCCGCCAACGCGATCGCTCCGGGGATCTCAAGCGCACCAGGCACCGTGATCACTTCGGCATCGTGCCCTGCCGCCGCGATCATGGCTTTGGCACCGGCAATAAGCATGTCGTTAAGATGGCCGTAAAAACGCGCCTCGACAATCAGGATGCGGGACATCAAGTTACTCCGGAATGGGCATGTGGCCGACGATATTGAGGCCATAGCCTTCGATCGCCACGACATTGGGCTGTGAATTGCTGAGCAGGATCATCTCCTGGACGTTCAGGTCCGCGAGAATCTGTGACCCGATCCCCACGTTGCGGAACTCGTCATCCTCGCGGTAACTTTCAGGCGCGGCGGGCCTGCCTGTGATTAGCACGATCACGCCCGATCCGTGATTGCCGATTGCCTGCATCGACCGCTGGAGCAGCCGCTTGCGAAGCCCCGGCTGGCCCAGGATATCGTCGAAAATGGAGATGGGGTGGACCCGCGCCAGAGTGGGCGTACCCGGCACAATCTGTCCCTTCTGAAGCACATAGCTTTCGCTGCCATCGACCTTGTTGCGATAGGTCGTCAGCCGCCATTGGCCGCCATAATCCGATTCGAAGCTGCGTTCCTGCGTCCGTTCGACCAGATGATCGTTGCGGCTGCGGTATTCAATGAGGTCGCGGATCGTACCGATCTTCATGCCGTGCCTGCGGGCAAAGCCAACCAGATCGTCGAGGCGGGCCATCGAACCATCTTCCTTCATGATTTCGCAGATCACACCCGAAGGATTGAGCCCGGCAAGCCGGGCGATATCGACTGCCGCCTCGGTATGGCCTGCGCGCACCAGCACCCCGCCATTGCGCGCTGCCAGCGGGAAGACGTGACCTGGGCTGACGATATCGTCCGGTCCCTTGCCCGCGTCGATTGCGACCGAAATTGTGCGCGCGCGATCCGCAGCCGAGATACCCGTGGTCACTCCCTCGCGCGCCTCGATCGAGGTGGTGAAGGCAGTCTGCATGCTGGTGCGATTGTTGCGGCTCATCGGCTCGAGCTTCAGTTGCTCGACCCGCGAGCGGTCGAGCGCGAGGCAGATCAGCCCGCGTCCATGCGTCGCCATGAAGTTGATTGCCGTGGGTGTGGCCATCTGCGCCGGAATGATCAGGTCGCCTTCGTTCTCGCGATCTTCGTCATCGACCAGGATGAACATACGGCCGTTGCGCGCCTCGTCGATGATTTCCTCGATCCCGACGAGCACGGGGCTTTCGTCATTGTGCAGAAGGAAACTCTCAATCTTGGCGAGAGTTTCTGCTGTGGGGTTCCAGCCCTCGTCGGTGCAATCGCGCAGCGTGTTGGCGTGAAGCCCGGCAGCGCGGGCAAGACCTGCGCGAGTCAGTTCGCCCGATGTGACGAGTTGACGCACTTTTTCGATCGTTTGGTTGCTCATGTATCAACGATATCACATCGTAATGTGATTGCAACAGTAAATTGAAACATAGGAATGTGAATATAACCAGAGGTCGATTCTGTTCTCTATTCAAGTTTACTTGAAGCAGCCCCGCCTGCGTTATGGCTGGCTACGTGAGAATCACGGCTGTTGCTGCATCTGGAATGCTCCCGCGACGACTCACCTCGACCACGGCGCGCAGAAGACGAAGGTTTAGCCCGAATACGTCCATGTCCCGCAACTTAGTACAAACTTATGGGTAGGTAACAGTTCCGAATTGCGCAAGTGACAGCATCGGGTCATGCTTGTGGCAAGTTTGAAGGGGTTAACTCGATGTCCGGCATCGTCGTTCAGAACATCGCACGCGCTGACCTGGCCGTAATCGACGGCCTGGCCCTGTGCGGCGTTGCCACCGTCCACGAAGCGCAAGGACGCAAAGGCCTGCTCGCCAGTTATATGCGCCCGATCTACTCGGGTACCCGCATTGGCGGCAGTGCGGTGACGATCAGCGCCCCTCCCGGCGATAACTGGATGGTGCATGTCGCGATCGAGCAATTGCAGGCGGGCGACGTTCTTGTGCTCGCGCCGACTTCGCCCTGCGAAGACGGTTATTTCGGCGATCTCCTCGCCACCAGCGCAATGGCGCGCGGCTGCCGCGGGCTGGTGATCGATGCCGGGGTGCGCGATGTGCTCGACCTCACGCAAATGCAGTTTCCCGTCTGGTCGAAGGCAGTGTTCGCACAGGGGACGGTCAAGAATACCCTGGGCAGCGTGAATGTGCCGGTAGTGTGCGCCGGCGCGGCGATCGAACCGGGCGATGTGATCGTCGCCGATGACGATGGCGTATGCGTTGTCCGGCGCGACGATGCGCAGATGGTGCTCGATGCAGCCCGCACGCGCGAGACCAATGAGGCGGACAAACGCGAGAAACTCGCCTCAGGGGTGCTCGGCCTTGACATGTACAACATGCGCGAGCGGCTCGAGAGGGAAGGCCTGCGATACATATGAGCAGCTACGCCGTACCTTGCATGTGGATGCGGGGAGGGACGTCGAAGGGGGGATATTTCCTCGGTCACGACCTGCCCAACGATATTGCCGCTCGCGATGCCTTTCTGCTGCGCGTGATGGGTAGCCCCGATCCTCGACAGATCGACGGGATGGGCGGCGCCGATCCGCTGACCAGCAAGGTTGCGGTGGTCCGCAGATCCGATCGCCCGGGCATCGATGTGGATTATCTGTTCCTGCAGGTTTTCGTCGATCAGGCGATTGTCACCGAAGCGCAGAATTGCGGCAATATCCTTGCGGGCGTTGGCCCATTCGCGATCGAACGCGGGCTGGTCGAGGCCACAGGTGGGGAAACGCGCGTGGCGATCTTCATGGAGAACACCGGTCAGGTTGCCATCGCCACGGTGCAGACGCCGGGAGGCGTGGTGACTTACCAGGGCGATGCGCGGATCGACGGCGTGCCGGGCACCCACGCTCCGATCCCGATCGAGTTCCGCGATACCGCCGGGTCAAGCTGCGGCGCGCTGCTGCCCACTGGAAATGCCGTTGACATGGTGAACGGCGTGCCCGTCACCCTCATCGACAACGGTATGCCGTGCGTGGTGATGAAGGCGGCCGATCTTGGCATTACGGGTTACGAAGATCGCGAGTGGCTCGACTCCAATACCGATCTCAAGGCGCGCATCGAAGCGATCCGCCTTGCCGTCGGCGATCGCATGAACCTGGGCGATGTGCGCGCGAAGTCGGTCCCCAAGATGATGCTGGTCGCCCCGCCACGAGCTGGGGGCGCGGTCTGCGTGCGCAGCTTCATCCCGCACCGCGCGCATGCCACAATCGGCGTACTCGGTGCGGTCAGCGTTGCCACCGCCTGTCTAGTCCAGGGGTCGCCTGCCTCGGAGGTAGCGGTGATTCCGCCGGGCAAACGCAAGACGCTGCCGGTCGAACACCCGACCGGCGAAATGAGCTGCGTGCTCGAAGTTGACGATGCTGGTGCAGTGGTCAGTTCGGCGCTGCTGCGCACCGCGCGCAAGCTGATGGATGGAATGGTGTTCGGATGACCGAACGTATTGTAAGTTGGCATCGCAATCCCTCGAAGCCGCATTTCGTGCCGCCTCCCGGTGCGATTGATGCGCATTGCCATGTATTCGGCCCGGCGGCGCAATTCCCGTTCAGCACCAAGGCAAAATATGTGCCTTCGGATGCGGGGGCGGAGATGCTGTTCGCGCTGCGCGACCATCTCGGATTTTCGCGCAGCGTGATCGTGCAGGCGAGTTGCCACGGCACCGACAATTCGGCCATGCTCGATGCCATCGCCCGCTCGAATGGCAGCGCACGCGGGGTGGCGATGGTCGATCCGGCGATTTCCGACGACGACCTCCACGCCCTGCACGCGGGCGGAGTTCGCGGGATACGATTCAATTTCCTGAAACGCCTCGTGGACGATGCGCCCAAGGACAAGTTCCTCGAAGTGTCACATCGGCTGCCACAGGGTTGGCATGTGGTGATCTATTTCGAGGCGGACATCCTCGAGGAATTGCGGCCCTTCATCGACGCGATTCAAGTGCCAGTTGTGATCGATCACATGGGGCGGCCCAATGTGGTGCAGGGTCCGGACGGGCCCGACATGAAAGCCTTTCGCGCGTTGCTCGATAGCCGGGCCGACATCTCGTTCAAGGCGACTTGTCCCGACCGGCTCGACATAAAGGGTGATCCGTGGAACGCTTTCGCCAGCGCGGTTGCGCCGCTGGTTGCCGATTATCCCGACCGCGCACTTTGGGGCACCGACTGGCCGCACCCCAACATGCAGCGCGCGATCCCCGATGACGGGCATCTGGTTGACATGATCCCGCGGATTGCCCCGTCGTATGAATTGCAGCGCAAGCTGCTGATCGACAATCCTGCCAGGCTTTACTGGGCTGACTGAAGCGCCACGCCTGCTACGGTCGGGCGGTCAAATCAGCGCCATGTCGGGCATTCTCGACCAGTGCCATCAGGCCCCTGATCAGCGCTTCGGGGGGCGGGGGGCAGCCCGGAATGTGCAGATCGACCGGTATTACCGCCGAAACACCGCCCGCGACGGCATAGCTGCCGGCGAAACAGCCGCCGTCGGCGGCGCAATCCCCCGCCGCAACTACCCATTTTGGGGCAGGGGTGGCATTGTATGTCCGCTCCAGTGCCTCGCGCATGTTCTTCGTGACGGGCCCGGTTACAAGCAGCACATCGGCATGGCGCGGTGAAGCGACGAAACGCAGGCCGAAACGCTCGATGTCATAGAATGGATTGTTGAGCGCGTGGATTTCGAGTTCGCACCCGTTGCACGATCCTGCATCGATCTCGCGGATCGAAAGGCTGCGCCCGAGCTTCTGGCGCGCAGATTGCCCCAGCGCGGCGGCAAGTTCGGCAAGCATCGCCTGATCGGGATCGGGCCGAGGCTCGGTCAGAACCGGTTTGATCAGGCTTTCGAACAGTAGTTTGCGCATATCAGGCCCTAAATATCATGCCCGGAATAGGAACAGTTGAACGACTTGTTGCAGAGCGGGAAGTCCGCAACAATGTTGCCCTCGATTGCAGCCTCAATCAGCGGCCACTGGAACCACGAAGGGTCGCGCAGGTGACAGCGTGCAATAGTGCCGTCGGGATCGAGCCGCAGCCAACAGAGAATGTCTCCGCGAAAGCCTTCGACAAGCGAAACGCCTTCGCAGATACGGCCAGCCGGCTGCACTGCAACCGAGATTGCACCCGAAGGAATGCCCGTAAGTATCTGGTCGATCAGTCCAAGGCTCTGCTCGACTTCGCGTATCCGGACCCACATGCGGGCATTGACGTCACCTTCCTTGAACAGCGGAACTTCAAACCGCAGCGAGTCATATGGCGGATAGGCAAAATCGCGACGCGCATCGAATGACCGGCCCGATGCCCGGCCTATGTATCCTCCGCAGGCATATTGCCGCGCGAGTGCCGGTGCGAGAAATCCCGTGCCGACCGTGCGGTCCTGCAGCGAAGCGGTTTCATCGTATAGGTCGATCAATCGCGGAAATTCTTCGCGGATCACTGCCAACAGCGAGCGGATTTTTTCCATGCCCCGGGCATCAAGATCGACATTGACACCGCCGGGTATGGCCTTGTCCATCATGAGGCGGTGCCCGAAACAGTCATTCGAAGTTCTAAGCACGCGTTCGCGCAGCACAGAGGTGTGCGCATGCATCAGGGCGAAGGCGGCATCGTTGCAGACTGCGCCGATATCGCCGAGGTGATTGGCAATCCGCTCCAGCTCCGCCATCAACGCACGCAACCAGTGCGCCCGGTCCGGAATTTCAACGCCCAATGCTGCCTCAATCGCGCGCGCAAACGCGATCGAATAAGCCACCGTGCTGTCGCCCGAGACCCGTGCGGCAAGCTGCGCCGCGCGGTCGATTGGCGCCCCCGCCATCAGCGAATCGATACCCTTGTGAGTATAGCCGAGCCGTTCTTCGAGGCGGACAACCGTCTCGCCGTTAGCAGTGAAGCGGAAATGGCCGGGTTCGATGATGCCCGCATGGACCGGGCCAACCGGGATCTGGTGCAGCCCTTCGCCTTCAGCACCCAGGAAGACATATGGTTGCAGTGCTTCAGTTGATTTGGTGCATGCGCCCAGTGGATAATGAACACCCCAGCGCCCATGATCGAGCCAGAGTCGATCGTCAGGAGCGCCCACCGGCTCAAGGCCGAACAGATCGTTGATCGCCCGCTCGAGTCGATGTGCCGGCGCATGGTGCAGGGCAATCGAAGGGAACTGGCCTTGCGGGCACGGCAGCGTGGCAATGGCCAGTTCGCTGCGGTCGGCAACTCCACCACTGTCACTGTCGAGGAGAGCAAGGTTGACAGCCTCTGCTTCACCCCACATGCCTGCCAGTGCCCATCGGCCGTCTGCAAGTTGCCCGGCAAGCATGGACCATGTTTCCGCGTCAACGATCCTGCGCGGCCACGGACGGTGCTGGTGCGGTGGGGCCGTTCCGGCGAATGCCTCGATCAAGCCTGACATGTTACCTCGCGCGTCAATGGAGGAGACTCGCAACATGCTGGAACCACGCGACCATTGGGGGCGGTAGATACAGGCCAGCGATGAGTACCAGTCCAAGGTGGGCGACCATCGGCAGATACGAAGCCTTGACCGGATGGCTCACGCCTACCGGCTCTCCAAAGGCAAGACCGTGCACCTTGAGCATCAGCGCTCCGAATGCGACGAGAAGGCCGAACACCAGGGGAATGGCGAGCAATGGAGCGCGGGCAAAGGTAGAGCTGACCACGAGGAATTCGCTCATGAAGACCCCCAGCGGCGGCATCCCGGCGATCGCCGCAACGCCCACCACAAGCCCCCAACCCAGCAGCGGATGGCTCACCGTCAGCCCGCGGATCTCGGCGATGTTCTGGGTGTCCTTGGCCTGCGAAATATGCCCCACGGCAAAGAAGATGGCCGATTTGGTCAGGCTGTGCATGGTCATATGGAGCAATCCGGCGAAATTCGCCAATGGCCCGCCCATGCCAAAGGCAAAGGCGATAATTCCCATGTGCTCGATCGACGAATAGGCGAACAGGCGTTTGATGTCTCGCCGCCTGTAAAGCATGAAGCCTGCGAAAATCAGCGAGACGAGGCCCATGGTCACCAACAGTGGGCCGGGCGCGATTGCGCCTGGGTTCGCCGCAAGCAGCAACTTGAACCGCAGCACCGCATGGAGCGCTACGTTGAGCAGCAAGCCTGACAGGACGGCAGAGACCGGGGTCGGCCCTTCGGCATGCGCATCGGGCAGCCATGCATGCAGCGGTGCCAGCCCGACCTTGGTGCCATAACCCAGCAACAGGAACACGAATGCGAGATTGAGCAGTGCCGGATCAAGCGACGCGGCATTCTCGATCAACACGGTCCAGACCATGCCGTCGGGCCCTTCGCCGATCACCGGGCGCGCCGCCATATAGACCAGGATCGTACCGAACAGGGCCAGCGCAATACCCACGCTGCCGAGGATGAAGTATTTCCACGCAGCCTCCAGCGCCTCGTGGGTACGGTATATGCCGACCATGAGCACGGTCGTGAGCGTCGCAAGCTCGATCGCAACCCACATCAGCCCGATGTTGTTCGCCAGCAGCGCCAGATTCATCGCGAACAACAGGACCTGGTACATAGCGTGATAGAAGCGGAGCTGGATCGTCGTCAGGCGACCCTTTACCAGTTCGTGCCCGATATAGCTGGCGCTGAACACGCTCGTGGTAAAGCCAACAAAGGTGTTGAGGACGATGAAAAGGATGTTGAGATCGTCAACCAGCAGGAACGGTCCCGGCTCCGGCTTGCGCACGAAAAGCGATAGCGCCGCCAGCAAGGTGAGGAACGCCGAACCGGCGTTGAGCCGGGCCGACAGTCTGTATTTTGAAATAATGCTCAACAAAACCGCTGTCGCCAGCGGCAGCGCCAGGATAATTTCCACGCCGCTGACAGAACTGCCGATCAATGCGCCTCTCCCCGGAATTCATCCATGGCCTCAAGATCGACCGAGTCGAAGCGCTCTCGGATGCGGAACAGAAAGATGCCGATGACGATGAAGGCGATGAGTACCGAAAACGCGACGCTGATCTCGACAACAAACGGCATGCCCTTCGCCCCTGTGGCGGCAAGGATCAGGCCGTTTTCGAGCGACATGAATCCGACAACCTGGCTGACGGCGTTGCGCCGCGTGACCATCATCAAGAGGCCGAGCAGGACCACCGAAAGCGCGAAGGCCAGATCCTCGCGCGCGAGCATGTCGGCTTCCGAGGTGACACGCAGGACGACAACCATCGAGAGTGCGATCAGCCCCAATCCGGCGAGCATCGTCGGCCCGACGTTGATGGCGGTTTCGATTTCGCGATGGATCCCTAGCCGCCTGATGATCCGCCGCAATGCCAGTGGAATGATGACTGCCTTGACAGACAAGGCGATCCCTGCGGTCAGGTAGAGGTGTGGCGCATTCTGGACGTAGGCCTGCCAGGCGACCGACAACGACAGCACAAAAGCCTGAAGGGCGAAGGCATTGAGCAGGGAAGTCAGGCGATCCTGATACAGCAGCATCAAGCTGATCAGGACAAGGCCTCCAGCGAGCAGATGCGCAATGTCGAATGCGAGATTGTTCATGCTAGAGGCTCTTTGACATAAACAGCAGCAGCACGCCGAGGAAACCGAGCATCAGCGCCGCGCCGAGGAAATCCGGCACGCGGAACACCCGCATCTTCGCTATTGCCGTTTCGAAGCCGGCAAGCAGCAAGCCGGCGAACGCCAGTTTGCCGGCATATGCTGCGGCTCCGAGCAGGTGGACATATAGCGGCGACCCTGCCGGTGCGAGGCCCCAAGGGAAGAACACACAGGCAATAAGCGAAATGTAGAGCAACAGCTTGAGCGAAGAGGCGAGTTCTATGAGCGCAAGGTGTCGTCCCGAATATTCCAGCACCATAGCTTCGTGAACCATGGTAAGTTCCAGATGCGTGGCAGGATTGTCCACGGGAATGCGCGCGTTCTCCGCGATCGCCACGATGACCAGCGCGGCCAATGCCATGCCGAGCGAAACACGCAGACCCACGCCAGGAGCAAGCATTATCCCGGCAATTGTGGAAAGCTGGGTCGATCCTGCAACGAGCGCAAGAGTGAAAACGATCATGATCAGGGCCGGTTCGGCAAGCGTTGCAATCATGGCCTCGCGGCTTGATCCGATGCCGCCGAAGCTTGTGCCAACATCCAGCCCGGCCAGTGCGAGAAAAAACCGGGCACTGCCAAGCAGGGCGATGATAACGATCAAATCGGCTGACCAGCTGAACAGCAATCCGGTCGCGAAGGTCGGGATCAGGGCCGCCGCCACCCAGGTCGCCGCGAAAACGAGGTAAGGGACGACACGAAAGAGCCAGGATGCGCTTTCTGCGACCACCGCTTCCTTGCGGACCAGCCGCAACAGGTCGCGGTAAGGTTGCAACACGGATGGTCCCTGTTTGCGGAGCAGTCTTGCTTTGGCTGAACGGACCAGGCCGGTCAGCAGCGGCGCCAGAATCAGCACCAGCAGCATCTGCGAGGTCTGTATCGAAAGACCGTCGAGGAAGGCGATGTCTTTCACGGCCATGACGCCACCACCAGCAACAGGAAGACAAGCGCCCCGAAAACCAGGCTGAGGTACCGGCGGATGGTCAGGAATTGCAAATGGTTAAGCTTCTCCGCGAGTACGTTGATCAAGCGAACGATTGGCAGGTAGAGCCCCTCCCACACCAGATCATGCATATGTACGGTCAAACGTGCGGGATTGCCGTTGCCGGGCAGCGGCATATGCACCTCCTCGCGCGCGCGAAACGCGAAGCCGCCAAAAACGCGGCGCAGGGGCTGGGCAAAGCTGTCGGCGCTGTATTGGGTCACCGTGCTCGCGTCGGGGAAGCCACAGTCCCACGCAGGTGCCCGGCGCAATTTGTCCGAGGCTACGCGGTGTATGACAAACGCAGCGGCAGATGCCGAGGCTACTATGAACACGAACACCAATAAGCCGTTATACGAGCTGCGGCTTTCGGCGATCGGCACGATCGATAGCCAGGCAATGTCTGTTTGCACCGGCATTCTCGTTCCGGTGGCGAATTGTACTGTCGGAGCCACCGCGTCGATCACGACGGCCGGGACAATGCCCGTCAGAAGGCACAGCACCGCCACGATCGCCATGGCTGCGATCGATAACCTGTCAATTTCATGCGCGCCCGCCGCCGCTTCGCTCCGCGGTCTGCCCAGGAATGTTATGCCAAACGCCCGCACAAAGCATGCTGCAGCCAATGCCGCCGCCAAAGCAAGCAGGGCGCCTACCGCAGGCACGAGCAGTTTCAGTGCCCATTGGGGCAATTCGGGGCTGAGCAATATGGCCTGAAACATCAGCCATTCCGACGCGAAGCCGTTGAGCGGAGGCAGGGCCGAGATTGCAACCGAACCGACCAGGAACAGCAACCCGGTCACCGGCATCCGGTTGAGCAGACCGCCGAGCTTTTCCATCGCCCTTTCGCCGGTTGCGGAGAGGACTGCGCCCGCACCGAAAAACAGCAGGTTCTTGAACAGCGAGTGGTTGAGAACGTGAAACAGCGCCGCAGTCATGGCGAGCGCGGCAGCGGCCTGCATGCCGTTGCCCTGGAAAGCCATCGCCAACCCGAGCGCGACGAAGATCAGCCCGATATTCTCGATGGTGCTGTAGGCGAGGACGCGTTTGATATCGTTCTGCATCAAGGCGGAAAGAACGCCGAGCACCGCCGTCGCCGCACCAATAATCAATACCGGAATGGCCCATTCCCAGCCGATGGGGCCGAGCAGGTCGAAGACGATGCGGATGAAGGCGTATATGGCGACCTTGGTCATGACGCCGCTCATCAGCGCAGAGACATGGCTGGGGGCGGCAGGATGCGCCAGCGGCAGCCAGACATGAAGCGGGACCAGCCCCGCCTTCGACCCGGTGCCCAGCAATGCAAGCGCCAGCACCAAGCCAGTCAGGCCGGGAGGCGCGCCTTGTTCGCGGATCGTAGCAAAGGCATACCCGCCTTCGGCCCCGGCCAGCAGGCCGAATGCGAGCAGGAGCGCCAGTGTCCCGAAACTCGCCATCACGATATAGACAAATCCCGCTTTGCGGTTGTCGTCGTCGCGGTGATGCGTCATGACCAGCGCCCAGGATGCCAGCGACATGAATTCCCAGCTGAGCAGGAAAGTGAAGGCGTCAGCCGCCAATAGCACCATGTTCATGCCTGCGAGAAACACGGGGAAAAATGGCAGCACCCGTTCCGGCGCGGACTCGTGGCGGCCGTAGCCGAGGCCATAGAGGCTGGCCGCAGCCGCGCCGAGATTGATCACCACAAGGAAGAACGCGGCAAGCGCGTCGATCCGGAAATGGGCACCGATCCAGGGCAGACCGAGCGGCAGGACGGCTTCCCAGGCAGCCGCCGGATGCACGATCAAATGGAGGAGGGCGAAAGCGCAGGCGATTCCCGATATTGCCAGACACGCGCAATAGACCGGCCATCTTGCCCACGCATTACGGCCGATCACAATCGCGGCCACACCAGTGGCCAAAAGCGCCAACACGCACCACAGCATGACGTCGAGGGGGGGCAAGGCGCTCATTCAGGCATCCGGCGCAGCGCTATCTGCCTGGACAGCTCGCTTGTTCGTTCCGCCTTCAGTCAAGCGAACTCCGCGCCCGCCCGACATGCTGACGGCGTCCGGAGCGATGAATTCGACCCCCGCTTCGTTCAGGGCAGTGATCAGCCGGGTCAGCGAATCGACATTCCCGCGGACGATGTCTTCGCTGGTTTCCATCCGCTGTATCGTCTGGACCGAGAGGCCCGAGAGCAACGCCAGCTGTCGCCGGTCTATGCCGAGCAAGGCCCTTGCGCCTCTCAGTTGGGCTGCCCCGATCATTGCGCGTCCTTCCTGCCCGATGCGGCAAGCATCGCGTGCCATAATTACACTCTCGAAACTAATAGGCAACAGGTGCAATATGATATGAATTGTATGAAAAGAACTGCGTAGAGCGCCAGGTTTGCCTTGAGATGACGGAGGGCGTGAGCCTGCTGTGGCAAAGCTTGCCATGAAGGCACGATAGGGAGTATCCTTCACCGCGACTGTGGGGCAATTTGCATGTGCCCGGATGCACATGCGGCAAGGCGCTGGTCACGGTCGAGAGAGAGGAGGGCGCTTCATGGCCATCGCTCAAACTGCCAAAGTGGCAAAAGGCCACCAGGAAATTCCGATCCGGAAAATAACTTTGCTCGACCTGCGGGCTGCCCTGTCGCAGGGATGGGAAGATTTCCTCGACAAGCGGGGCGATCTTATCTTCCTGGGCATCATCTACCCGATAGCGGTCCTGCTCGCGAGCTTGTATGCCTTGAAACTGTCGCTGCTGCCGATCGTCTTCCCGCTGTTTGCCGGAACGGCATTGCTGGGTCCGATCTTCGCCACCGGTTATTATGAAATCGCACGGCGCAGGGAATGCAATCTCGACAGCAGATGGCGGCACGTCTTCGATGCGCTCAAGGGGCCGAGCGCATTTTCGATCGTTTGCCTGTCGGCGGTCCTGTTCCTTCTGTTCGCAGTCTGGGTGATCGTTGCCTACACCATCTACCGCGGGACGATGGGCAGCCTGAACCCTGCCACGGTGACCACCGCTACCGATTTCGTCGCAGCGGTCTTCAACACACCTGAAGGCCAGAGAATGATGGTGGTCGGCAACCTGGCGGGCATGGGATTTGCATTGGTTGCGCTGGCCATCAGCGTGATATCGTTTCCGATGCTGGTTGACAGGCCGGTCGGCTGGGCCACCGCGTTGCGCACCTCGGTCCGCGTCGCGTGGCACAACCCGGTGACGACAGTCGCCTGGGGGCTCATCGTTGTGGCGTTGCTGATCGTCGGTGCATTGCCGGCGTTGGTCGGCCTGGCGGTAATCTTCCCCGTCCTGGCCTATGCCACATGGCACCTCTATACCCGTGCGGTCGGGCGCTGAGGCGAATTCTCCGGCCTGAATAGCGATGCGACCCTCTCTTGGGTCGGGCAGATTGTACGCTAGTTGGCGGCCGCGGCGGGCATCATCGCTACGGATTGCGGCTGGGGAAACGGCGGCGGATTTGCCCCCAGTGTGGCGAGATATCTGATCACTGCCGCGCGATCTTCAGGGCGGCGCATTCCGGCGAAAGTCATCTTGGTCCCGGGCATGGACCGAGCAGGCGAGCCGAGGAATTCAAACAGCATTTCGTAGGTCCACCTGCCGCCATGGGACTGCATCGCGCTGGAATAGGTAAATCCCTGCTGGCTCGCGACGTTCCTGCCAATGACGCCCCACAGGTTGGGTCCGATCCGGTCAGGCCCGCCAGATGTGAAATCATGGCAGCTCACACAAGCGCGGGCCTTGGCTTCGCCATCGGCCGCCCTGGCGTTTGCCAGAAGCGTGCCCAGATCGGGCGGCTGTTCGGGCTCAGCCTTGCCGGATGCGATCGCGGTCGGCTGCGGCGCTGTATCCTTCGTGTCGTGAAGATACGCGATCAGGCGATTTCGCTCGCCCTGATCTGCAAGATTACTCGGCCAGCCCCTCTGGACCGATTCCAGATCGACCGGAGGAATATCTCCCTCGGGCGCATACGCCAGCCTGCCGGGATTGTCTTCGGGGAACAGTTCCCCGGCAAACCAGTTCAAACTCCAGATGAGCGTCAGACACCCTGTAACCGAGATGCCTGCGAGGAACCATCGCGACTTGGTCATGGCTAACCTCCGCCGTCCATGAAGATTGCGCGGGTCCAGAAGATATAATCCGACTCGTAAACCATGATGCGCACAAGCACGAGCAAGACAAGCGGCGGCACCAGAATGGCATAGACCAGCGATAGGCGCTCCCATGCCATATGCATGAAGATCGAAACGATCAGCCCGGCCTTCAACAGCATGAAAGTGACGATCAGGAGCCAGCGCATGATGCCGTGGACCTCGAAATAATCGACCGCATAAGACATCGCGCTGAGCACGAAGAGATAGCCCCAGACTTTCAGATACAGACCGATCGGATGCTGCTGCCCACTGTCATGAGCGGTGTCAGCTTGCGGCACCGAAGTCGTGTCGTGGCTCATATCCGTTTCCCCCTCACCACAGATAGAAGAACGCAAAAATGAAGACCCAGACGAGATCGACGAAGTGCCAGTAGAGCCCGCCGATCTCGACCGCCGAATAATCCCCGCTCCTGTCATAATCGCCGCGAAACACCTTGTGCGCGATGATCAGCAGCATGATCACGCCGCAAGTCACATGGAAGCCGTGGAAGCCTGTGATCATGAAAAAGCTTGCGCCGAACTGCGGCGCGCCCATCGGATTGCCCCATGGACGGACGCCTTCTTCGATGAGCTTGGTCCATTCGAACGCCTGCATGCCGACGAACATCGCGCCGAATAACGCGGTTGCGACCATCAGTGCCGCGGTTTTCTTGCGATCGCGGCGATAGCCGAAGTTCACCGCCATCGCCATCGTGCCGCTGGAACTGATCAGTACGAAAGTCATGATCGCGATCAGGATAAGGGGAATGGACTGGCCGCCGATCGTCAGCGCAAATACCTCGGCCGCATTGGGCCATGGCATCGTCGCCGAGGTGCGCATCGTCATGTAGGACGTGAGGAAGCAGGAAAATATGAATGTGTCGCTGAGCAGGAATATCCACATCATCGCCTTGCCCCAATGGGTGTGGCGGAAGACTTCCTGATCGGCCGACCAGTCCTCTGTGACTTCGCGCAGCCCGGCCGTGATGTCGTCGGCTTGACCGCTCGTAGCTATTGCCTGCGACATGATGCGATCACCCCTCCATATTTCAGGTTGTAACCAGCAGCGCCACCAGAAGCGCCCAGACGCCAAGGAAAAAATGCCAATAGATGGCGCAGAGCCGGACGTTGCGGCGCACGCGCCGTTCTTCAGCGCCGCCGCTCATCAGCCCGACGGTGCGGCCGCATGCGAACAACCCGCCGGCAAGGTGCAGGCCGTGCGCAGCGGTCAGCAGATAGAAAAAAGCGTTTGCCGGATTGGCGGCCAGGAAAAAGCCTTGTGCCTGAAATTGGCGCCACAAGATCAGCTGACCGACAAGAAACGCAAGTCCCAGCAGTCCGCCCAGTTTGGTCATCGTTGCCATCCGCTCGTCGGCCCCGTCGCGAGCGGATAATCTGGCCAGTTCAAATGCCAGACTGCTGGCAACCAGAACACCGGTATTGATCCACAGCAACGCGGGTTCGGGCATGGCCACCCAGTCGCTGCCATCGATCCCGTGGTCCATCAGAGTATCCATTCCCTGACGGACAAGGTAGGCTGCGGCCATCAGGGTGAAGACGATCGTGGCAACGCCGAAATAGACATATACGCCGACAGTGACCGCATCAGGCCGATAATCCTGAGGATCGACCAATCCCCGATTGCCCGGGTTTTCCCAACTCTTTTCGGCAAGGCGGCTGAAAATGCTCATGCCGGTGGCTCGTTCTGGGGAATGAAGTCCCGCTCAGGCCGCGGGACGCTGTAATCGTATGCCCAGCGATAGACAGTCGGGAGCTTCGGCCCCCAGTTGCCGTGAACGGGCGGCGTATCGGGGGTTTGCCATTCGAGGCTCGCCGCGCCCCAGGGGTTGGGATCCGCTTTCGGGCCGCGGAACAGGCTCCAGATCATGTTGAAGAAGAACAGGCCCTGCGCCAGGAACACCACGATTGCCGCAATGGTGATCCCGGCATTCGCGAGTGCGACCGAATCCGGGATGAAGGCGGTCTCGCCAAGCGCGAAATAGCGCCGAGGCACACCCAGGATGCCGATATAATGCATCGGCATGTAGATCGCGTAAGTGCCCAGGAAGGTGAGCCAGAAGTGCATCTGGCCCAGCGTCTTGTTCCACATCCGCCCGGTCATCTTGGGATACCAGTGGTAAATCGCACCGAAAATCACCAGCACCGGCGAAACACCCATCACCATGTGGAAATGGCCAACCACGAAATAGGTATCCGAGAGCGGCACATCGACGCTGACATTGCCCAGGAAGAGCCCTGTCAGCCCGCCGTGTATGAACGTGAAGATAAAGGCGATCGCAAACAGCATCGGCACGCGCAAATGGATGTCGCCCCGCCAAAGGGTGAGCAACCAGTTATAGACCTTGATCGCTGTCGGGATCGCGATGACGAGCGTCGAGATTGCGAAGAAGAACCCGAAATAGGGATTCATTCCGCTCACATACATATGGTGGGCCCAGACAAGGAAGCTCAGCCCGCCGATTATCACGATCGCCCAGACCATCATCCTGTAGCCGAAGATGTTGCGCCGTGCATGGACGCTGATCAGGTCGGAAACGATGCCGAAGGCGGGTAGCGCTACGATATAGACTTCCGGATGCCCGAAGAACCAGAACAGGTGCTGGAACAGGATCGGATTCCCGCCCACCGTATCGGTGGTCTGTCCGAACGAAAACAGCGTCGGCATGAAAAAACTGGTGCCGGCCAGGTGATCGAGCAGCATCATGATCGCCGCAACGAACAGCGCCGGAAACGCGAGCAGGCCCATGATCGAGGCGGTGAAGATGCCCCACACGGAAAGTGGCATGCGCATCAGCGTCATGCCCTTGCACCGCGCCTGCAGCACCGTGGTGACGTAATTGAGGCCGCCCATCGTGAAGGCAATGATGAAGATCGCCAGGCTGACCAGCATGGTGACGATGCCCCACGAATAGCCGGGCGTCCCTTCGGTGATTGCCTGTGGCGGATAGAGCGTCCAGCCCGCGCCGGTGGGTCCGCCCGGAACGAAAAAGCCGATTACCAGGACAATCACCGACAGCAGGTAGACCCAGTAACTCAGCATGTTGACGTAAGGGAACACCATGTCCCGCGCGCCGACCATGAGCGGTATGAGGTAATTGCCGAAGCCGCCGAGCAGGAGGGCAGTGAGCAGGTAAACGACCATGATCATGCCATGCATCGAAACATATTGCAGGTAGTTTTCAGGCTGAATCCACGGGACCGACCCGGGAAACCCGAGCTGGAGCCGCATCAGCACCGAAAGCACCAATGCCACCAGGCCGATGGCGATGGCTGTCACTCCGTACTGGACCGCGATGACCTTGTGATCCTGGCTCCAGACGTACTTCCCGATCCAGGTCTTGGGATGGTGAAGGGGCTTCAGGTCGTCAGCCAGCGTCGTCGCCATTACGGATTGCTCCAGTTGTTTGTACCGATGCAGACGTCAGCAGTGGCGAACATCGCGTAGCGCGATGCCGGGCTGGCCTGAGCAAGAACTTCACCGAAAGTGATCTGCCCGGCTTGCCATTCGTCGAACGCCTCCTGATCCTCGACAACCACCGCACCGCGCATTTCGTGATGACCAACGCCGCAAAGCTCAGCGCAAAGGATCTCGAAATTTCCGGCGACCGTCGGCGTCATCCAGAAGTAGGTGACGATGCCGGGGACGAGATCCATCTTGGCGCGGAATTCGGGGACATAGAAATCGTGCAGCACATCCTTGGACCTGAGGACCATCTTCACCGGCTTGCCAACGGGAAGGTGCATCTCGCCCGCTTCCACAAGGATATCGTCGCGCCCGAACGGGTCGGTCGGGTCCAGACCCAGGGTGTTTTCGGGCGTGATGTGCATCACTCCGGCTGCGCCCAGCACCCCGTCAGGACCTGGGTAGCGAAACGACCATTGCCACTGCTGGCCAACCGCCTCGACCATCGCGGCATCTTCCGGCACCGTCACATACTTGTCCCACGCCGTGAGGCCGGGCGCCAGCATTCCGATGATGCCGATGCCCGTCCAGAACGTCAGGCGTTTTTCGAGCGTTGCGTTTTCCGGCTCATAATGCGCCTTGTGACCGGGCCGGTGGCGGTAACGCCACACCGCGTTCGCCAGAAACAGGTTGAGCACCACGAACGCCAGCCCGCAAATCCACAGGGTAACGTCCAATGCGGAATCGATCGACGTCCAGTTGGACGCGATAGGCGTCTGCCACCAAGGACTGACGAGGTGGAACAGGACCGAACCCACCACCAATGCTGCAATGGCAATCGCCAAAGGCATAGGACCTCCCCTTCCTATACGCCGGCAGTCCTGCGCATTCTCAATACAGGCTCCGACTCAAGCCGCAGGAATGTCATTCCAAATGAGGCGTATATGAATTTTTGATTCTCTGCAAAGCATTGGCTGGGGATGGGCAGGCCGCACCAGGCCCGGGGTGCTCGTCAGTCGGGGGACGAAGGTTGCCGCCCCTGCCGTAACGACACCGCCCGGACCGTCAGCGGACAATCTTCGCGCGGCGCTCGGTTTAACCTGACCACATGGGCGCGGTCAGGGCTCTATCCCGCCGTGGGGCTAGGATCGAGCGGGAAAGAAAGCCGAAGCCTTCGCCATTCGTGGTCCTGTTCGGGTCGTTCGACCTGTTCGTGGAGGTCGTGGTGCTGCCGGAGATCGAGGCGGGGAACCTGTCAAGGACCGATATGGTTGATGTGATCGCCGCCCTTCGCCGTTGGGAGGAAGATGGCACTTGGGATCGGCCGGTATGAGTGGGACCTTTAGCTGTGAGGGATCGCACGCGCAATTGGCCGCGATAACTGGCGCTAGTCGGCAATTCTCTCGTTACCGATGAAGCCAAAACTTAAGCGCTCTTTCGTTGAGGCATACGCGACCACCGCTAACAGGTCTGAATAGCGCTCGACAAAGTCCGCGGGATTTTGCCCTTCGCGTGCCGGATCGAAGAGGATGCCGTTTCCCGAGATACGCAAGGCTGACCCCGGCGGAACACCAGCATGCACTTCGAGGGCCCTTGCGTAATCTTCCAAGGAGCCAAAGTCTCGGCGGTCAGGAAATCCTTCCCATAAACCTGTTTCCTTCAATCTGCTCTCAAAGGTTGCCAGCATCTGCGGGCGGGCTAACTCAGACGCAAAATCACTGTAAGCTGCGAACATTTCGCGATCTTCAAATGTGACGATTTCGTAGCCGGCGGCTTCCTTGATGCATGCAAAATGCTTCGTGGTCGCACCAGCCTTTGGCCCGATGACGATTTCGATGCTTTGCAGGTAATCCTCATACTTGACTGATACGCCCCTGGCATCGAGTCCGCATTCAATTAGCCTATGCTCAATGACCTGTTCCTGACGTGGAGGCGGTTCTGGAGGCATCTCGATCATTAGAATGGATAGGCAGATTAGTGCCAAGTTCGCAACGGCATCGTTCCCTGGAGCGCGGTCGCAACTGGCTAGAAATACGCTAGAGTACGCAAGCCGTCACCCGCCAGACACCCTTTGGCTGCTAGCTAGCGAATTGTTTTATAGGGTAAAAAAT
>PNJY01000013.1 GCA_013822125.1 Erythrobacter sp.
CAAGCAGCCGAATAGACGGACGGTTCGATAAAGGGATCGTCCATCAGGATGGTCCCAGCCGGATCCGACCGGCACTCGAAGAGGGAGATGGGGCTTTCCTGAAATTTCAGGGGGCCCGTCTCCCTCTCGTCGTTTCTCCCTCACAGTCTGGCGAAATATGCTTTCGCCGCAATCGAGATGTCATGCAGTTCTCCTAGCGGGGGCTGCGGGGCTTTGAGGAGAGCACTCATGTTCCATCGTACGCAGAACCTGCTCTTGCGGCCTGCCTGGCCCGAGGACTGGCAGATGGTGCACGCCGGTATCGCCGACCATGGCGTCGTGAGGAACCTTGCCCGCGCGCCATGGCCCTATCAGCCGTCGGATGCGCGCAGCTTCGTCGAATGCATGTGTGAGCCCATGTTTCCGCGCTTTCTCGTCACCCGCACGCGCGATGCCGCGTTGGTGGGGTGCATCGGCATCGACCGCAAGGGAGACGATGGCGAACTGGGATACTGGATCGCGCGCCAGCATTGGGGCCGGGGCTATGCTACAGAGGCGGGCCGGGCGCTCCTAGAAATTTCCGCCATGCTGGGGCATCAGCGATTGGTCGCCAGCCATTTCCTCGACAACCCGGCATCGGGCCGTGTGCTCCGGAAACTGGGTTTCGAGCCGACGGGGCGGGTGACGGCGCGCTACAGCTGTGGGCGCGGCGAAGAGGCTCCCGCAGCCGAATACGCGCTGGAACTGGATCAAGCGCTGGCGGGAATTATGCGCGCGGCGTGATCGCAACAGAAACCCCAGCGTCGTGCGGCGCCGGGGTTTCATTTCGTGCAGGGGCGAATGGTTATTCCGCCGGCATTAGCGCGTCGGCATATTCGCCTTCGAAGCGGCCGATCAGTGCGCGATCGTCGTGGTTCCAGGGGTGAAACCGGGGGCTGAAATATGAAATCCACGCGGGGAATATCCGCCGCACCACGCCGGGGCTTACGGTAAGATACTTGAGCAGTCCCCAGCGCGCTTTCCATCCAGTGATTCCGTCCTGCGCCAACAGATTAAGCGAATCCTCCCAGCGGTTGCGGAAGAACCGGCCCGTAACCACCAGCATCATCATGCTGCGGACTTTCCACCGCTTCGCGGGCGTCCAGCCGCGTGTGGCATGGATCCACACGTCAAATGCCACGCCCTTGTGCTCGATTTCCTCGATCGCATGCCAGCGCCACATGCTGTGTACTTCAGGGTCCGCCTTGGCGAAATGGCGCGGGTTGATCAGGAATTCGTGCGCCATCATGGCGGTGAAGTGCTCAAGCGCCATGGTGGCGGCAAGGTTTAGGATTTCAGGCCGTCCCTTGGTCAACGCCAGCATCTCCTCAACGCGCTTGTCGATCCGCTTGATGTCGTATCCGGCATCCTCGGCCAGACGGTTGAAGGCGATGTGTTCGCGTGTGTGGTTTATTTCCTGCTTGATGAAGGCGCGGATTTCGGCCTCGAGTTTGGGCGGTGCGCCATCGCGATGTGCCTTGACTGCCTCGATAAAGAAGGCCTCGCCGCGCGGGAACGTGGCTGAAAGCGCGTTGTGCCATGCAGTGCCGAACGGTTCTCCCGCCCACCAGCGGCGAGGCGTGGTCTCGCGGTTGAAGCGCTGGTCGCGCACGGTGATTTTATGGTCGGCTGGCGTGGGAGCGACGAATGCTCCGGCTTCGGGCGTAATTCTGCTGGGGGCGTTCATGGAATTGTCCGACGATATTGACTTGCGCCATCGTGAGTAGCGCTTACTTACACCAATGTCAATAAGTCGGCGGCTTTGCCAATTCTGCCTATTCCGCGGGCATGACCGCATCTGCATAGGGGCTGTCATACTTCCTGATCAGTGGCCGGTCATCGTGCTTCCAAGGATGGAAACCCGGCATCAGGATCGTCGCCCATTCGAACGCCATGTGACGCATCATCCCGGGCGTGAGCCACAGGTAACTGTAAAGACGCCATTTTGCGCGCCAGCCGGTTATTCCGTCCTGCCGCATCAGGCCCAGCGCATCGCGGATCCGGTTTCCGAAGTATTTCTTCGTGATCAACGCTGCGATCAGCGTACGGGTCTTGTAGCGCTTCCATCCGCTCCAGTCGCGTGTGGCGTGGAGCCAGATGTCATAGACCAGCCCCTTGTGCTCAAGCTCTTCGGTGGCATGCCAGCGCCACACCTCGGCAGCGATCGGATCGGCGCCCGCCAGATAGCGTGGATCGGTAAGCAATTGCCGCCCGATGGTCGCGGCGAAATGTTCGAGCGCGATCGAAATGGCGAGGTTGAATTCCTTCGCCCGCCCTTCGGTGAGCGCAAGCATCTCGTGAATGCCGCGGTCGATGCTCTCGACGTCGTAGCCATGATCCTGAACCAGCCGGTTGAAGGCGACATGTTCGCGGGTGTGGTTGATTTCCTGCCGGGTGAATGCCTTGATCTCGCGAGCGAGGCGCGGCGGCAAACCGTCGCGAAACAGCTTGAGCGTGTCGATGAAGAAAGCTTCCCCGCGCGGCAGGCTGGCCGAAACCGAATTGTACCAGGCGGTCGCAACCGGATCATTCGCCAGCCACCAGCGCGGCGTACGGTGCGTGCGGTCAAAACGCTGGTCACGCACGATAAGCGCAAGCTCCTCGGGGGTGGCGCTGCCCCTTGCGGTAATACCGGTTTCAGGGGCAAGCTGCGCGGGCTTGCCCGGCGTCGCTGTGCGTTCTAGGTCAGGGGACTGAAGCTCGCTCATAAATTAAGATTCTATTAGGCAAAGGATTCGATGGCAAGCCGCAAGCGTCTGACACCGCAAGAGTCGCGCAGTTCCGCGCTTGAAGCCGCGCGTGCCCTGCTCATAGAATCCGGTCCACAGGCAGTGACACTGAAGGCAGTTGCCGGGCGAATTGGCCGCACTCATGCCAATTTGTTGCACCATTTCGGATCGGCTGCCGGATTGCAGAAGGAACTGGCGCGGCATCTGGCCGAAACCGTGTGCGAGACGATCAGGGAGGCGGTGCGGGCGAGCCGCGCGGGGCTCGGCAGCCCGCGCGAGGTGGTGGACCTGGCATTCGACGCCTTCGACAAGGAAGGTGCGGGCGCGCTCGCCAGCTGGATGATTCTGACCGGCAACGAGGATGCGCTGACCCCGATCGTGGAAACAATCCATCAGCTGGTAGATGACATCGCGCAGGAAGAAGCCGCGCACGCGGGCGATGTCATGCGCGTGCACGAAGATACGCTGGCGCTGGTGCTGATGGCGATGGGCGACGCATTGATCGGCGCCGCGCTGGCACGCTCGCTCGGCCTGCCGGAAACCGCCGCGCGCGACCGGGCGCAGCGGATGCTGGAGAACTCGATCGCCGCTCTCAGTCAACCGGCTTGAGCGCGGCCCGCAACCAATCGGGCGCGTCCGGCGCGGCAATATCCTCGACCCGGCGATGATCGATGGCGAGGCCGAGCTCGGCATATGCAGCCTGCCGCCGCTTTTCGTCCGATTCGGCCAAGGGCACCACCACCAGCCGCCGGTTGACCTTCTGCCGCCAATTCATCCGCGCGGTGTTTTCCTGCCCGATGTAGCAACCCTTGCCGAAGCTGACGCCGCCCAGCTCGGCGGCATTGGCTTCAAGCCACAGGATGTCGCCCAGCTCTGCCCGGCCTTCTGGCACGCCAAGCGCGAGACGGTGCGAGAGCCAGGCGGCATCGGCGCTTTCATCCTGCGGTGAGACAGGCGCGATCCAGCGAAAGCCCAATTCCGCCAGGCGCGGGTCAGCGGCTGCGTCGGGGCGTGCATGTGCCTGCCAGTGGACTGCGAGCGCTTCGTCGCGGGCAATTCCCAGCTTCCTGCGCAGACGGTAGAGCGAGAGACGCTTGACCAGATCGTCAGCCACCTCCGCCTCGCAGTCGATCAGCAGGTCCTCATCCGTTCGCCCTGAGTCTGCCGAATAGTCGGCCCAGACCAGAAAATCGAACAGGGCCTTGCCCTGCGGCGTCAGCAACCCTGCATAGACAGGCAGTACTTCAGTGACATCGTTGGTCACCAGCGCTTGCAGGAAATCGCGCGGGCTTTCACCTTCCTCCAGGGCGGAAACCCTCACAATCGCGCGGTTGAAAAGCCGTGTCTCGCCCATGATCAGCCAAGCCTCCGATTGATCGCCTGCGCCAGGCGCGGGCCCAGGTTGGGGCCCTCCTCGGGGTATAGATAGGGTTCGATCAGTTCGGCTTCCATCAGCAACAATTGGCCCTCATCGCCGCGCACCATATCGATTCGCGCATAGAGCGGCGGGTCGAGCGGCAGCAGATCGAGGATTGTCGCCGCGCTGGCAACGTCAGCTTTGGCCGGTTCGATCGCGCGATTGCTGCCGCCGTAAATCGACTGGATTCGATAATCGCCGTTCGCCGCGCTTTTGAGAAGCGCGTGAGACAACTGGCCATCGATGAACACGAAGGAATACTCGCCTTCACTGGCAATCGCGTGCTGGAACGGCTGGATCATAGCGGGCCGGTCCATGCTCCAATCGGGCGCAATCGACTCGCCGCGCCCGAAGATTTGCTGCCCTTCGGCACCGGCCCCGACCTGCCGTTTCACTACAACGCGATCGCTGCCGAACTGTGCGAAGGCGTGTTCGATGTCGGCGGCAGTGGGATGTTCGACCCATAGGGTGGGGATGGTCCTGGCACCCAGATCAGCCAACGCGCCAAGATAACGCTTGTCGATGTTCCAGCGCACGGTTTCTGGCGAATTGCACAGCATGATTCCGGTCGCTTCGAGCGCGTCGATCTTCGCGAGGAATTCGGCCAGATTGTCCTGATAGTCCCAGGGCGTCCCCACCAGCACCAACGGCATTCCGGCAAATTCGGCCATTGGCGCGCGCCAGTCCATCACCCGAAGCTCATGCCCCAGATCGGTCAGCGCCGGCGTCAAGGCGCTGACCTGCCGGTCGTGCTCATACGCGTCTTTGCGTCGCACCGGCGATCCGGGCAAAGTCGCCGCACAGGCCAGAAATCCGATATTCATGGGGGTCAATGCACCTTGTCGAATGTTCAGGGTCGGGACCCTAGGGTGCATCCCATATTGAAGCGCGCAGCCTATGGCCAGAGTGTGCTTGCGCAAGTAAGGGACAACCCATGTCCGCCGCAGACTCGATCACGATCGCCCGGCCCGATGACTGGCACGTCCACCTGCGCGACGGGGCTATGCTGCGCGATGTGCTGCCATGGACCGCGCGCCAGTTCGCCCGCGCGATCGTGATGCCGAACCTCTCTCCGCCGGTCACCGACATGGCGAGCGCTGCCGCCTATCGCGAGCGGATCATCGCGGCAATTCCGCCGGGAATCGACTTCACCCCGCTGATGACCTGCTATCTGACAGACGACACCGATCCCGACGATCTGGCGCGCGGCGCAGCCGAGGGGGTGTTCACCGCGGCCAAGCTCTACCCTGCCAATGCCACCACTAATTCTGCGCGCGGCGTCAGCGACATGCGCCGGATCTATCCTCTGCTAGGGCGAATGGAGGCAGAGGGAATCGTGCTGTGCGTGCACGGCGAGGTAACCGACGCGCAAGTCGATGTGTTCGACCGCGAGGCCGAGTTTATCGAATGCCACCTGCGCCCGATCACCCACAATTTTCCGCGGCTCAAGGTGGTGTTCGAGCATATCACGACACAAGAGGCGGTGAACTTCGTGCTCGAAAGCGGGGGAAATCTCGCCGCGACTATCACCCCGCAGCATCTTCACCTCAACCGCAACGCCATGCTGGTTGGCGGCATCCGCCCGCACGCCTATTGCCTGCCCGTCGCCAAGCGCGAAGCGCACCGGCTGGCGTTGCGCAAGGCGGCGACATCGGGCGATCCTCGCTTCTTCCTGGGCACCGACAGTGCGCCGCACCTGCGCGCGGCCAAGGAAAGCGCATGCGGGTGCGCGGGGATTTTCAACGCTCCCTTTGCTATCGAAAGCTATTGCACGGTGTTCGACGAGGAGCGCGCGCTCGACCGGCTTGAAGGTTTCGCCTCGCTCCATGGCCCTGCCTTTTACGGATTGCCGGTCAATCGGGCGACGATCACGTTAGAGCGGCGTGAGGTCGAGGTTCCTGCGATGCTCAGCGCAGCGGGCGAGGGTATCGTGCCCTTTCATGCCGGTGAGACGCTGGGCTGGCGGCTCGTTTCCTAAGCGGCTGCCGAACGCCTCTTGAGCAAGTCCCAAACGAACACTGCGATCGCCGCCCAGATCAGCACGAAGCTGCCCAACTGGGCCGGGCGCAGCGGTTCGTGAAATACGGTCAGCCCGAGGATGAAGACGATCGAGGGCGCCAGGAACTGGACGAAGCCCAGCGTCGAATAGTCCATCCGGCGCGCGGCAATCGCGAACAGCAGCAGCGGGAACGCGGTGAGCGCGCCTCCCAGCACAATCAGCATGCTCATTGCCGGATCGTGCCCGAACGAAGAGCCTTGCGGGCTCGACGCATACCACAATACAATGCCGCATGCTGGCAAAAGCAGGAACGCGGACTCGACCGTCAGACCGGGAAGCGAGCCGACCGGCACCTGCTTGCGAACCAGCCCGTAAATCCCGAAACTGATGCCCAGGCTGAGGCTGATCCACAGGCTGGTGAGCGCGCCGGCCAGCAGCAGCACCACGGCGATGGCGGCGATTGCCACTGCCAGCCACTGCGCGCGCGACAGCCGCTCGCCCAACAGCACCGTGCCCAACAGGACATTGATCAGCGGGTTGAGGTAATAGCCCATGCTGGCCGCATAGACGTGGCCGTTCTGGATTGCCCAGATATAGATCAGCCAGTTCACGGCAATCAGCAGCGCGCTCAGCATCAGCATCGCCATACTCTTGCTGCTGGAAAAGGCTTCCTTCAGGGCCGGGAACTGCCGCCTTGCCGCCACGATTGCCAGGCATATGGGCAGTGTCCAGATGATGCGCCAGCCAACGAATTCCAGTGCGGGAACTGAACGCACGAAGATCAGGTAAATCGGCAGGAAGCCCCAGATGAGGTAGGCTCCCAGCGCATGAGGAAGGCCGGATTTGCGCCCGGAAGCTGGATCTGGGGTCATTGCCGGTGGCCTTATGCGGCCCATCGGATATGGACAAGCGGGCAATGCGAAACTTTGCCGATTTGGCCCGTATGCCCGGCCGGATCGCTTCGCCACCCTCTTGTGCGGATGGCGAAACGTAACTCCGGTCGGTCCTGCCGGTGCTATATTCCGTTGCGGCGAACTATCGGGTGAAAACGAGCTCGCCGCCTTTGATCACCGCATCGACATCGGCCAGCTCGCCGACGTCGGCCAGTGGATCACCCGAAACTGCGATCATATCGGCCCACGCGCCGGACTTGATCACGCCGACTTCGCCCGCCTGTCCCAGCGCCTCGGCCGCATTGAGCGTCGCAGCGCGGATCGCCTCGATCGGGGTCATGCCGTATTCGACCATCACCGCGAACTGCCCGCCAACGTCCTCGTGCGGCATCACGCCGGCATCGCTGGCGAATACCATCTTGACCCCCGCCTTGTGCGCCTTGCGAAAATTGTCGCGCTGGATCTGCGCGATTTCGCGATCCTTGCGCAGATTGTCTTCCAGCACTCCGTTGGCCTTGCCGGTCGCCTGGGTGTAGTCGGTGTTGTAGATGTCCATGCTGAACCAAGTGCCGTGCTGTACCGCCAGCCGGATGCCTTCGTCATCGACCAGGCTGGCATGTTCGATCGTATCGATCCCGGCGCGGATGGCGGCCTTGATCCCCGCTGCGCCATGCGCATGCGCGGCGGTCTTGAGGCCCCAGAAATGGGCTTCTTCGGCGATGGCGCGCAGTTCTTCCTCGTGCAATTGCTGTTGGCCCGGTTCGGTATTGCGGCTGAACACGCCGCCGGTGGCGCAGACCTTGATCACTTCCGCGCCGTATTTGCGCTGCTCACGCACGCGCAGGCGGAAATCCTCAGGGCTGTCGGCAACGCCCGGACTCTTTGCCTCGAAACTGGGCGGCAGGTAGGTTTCGTCGCAGTGCCCACCCGTGGCTCCGAGCGCGTAATTGGCATTGACGATGCGCGGACCCTGGATCCAGCCTTCCTCGATCGCCTGGTCGATCCCGGCAACATTGTAATCGTCGGCGCCGACGTTGCGCACGGTGGTGAAGCCTGCGCCCAACATCCGCCCGGCATTTACCACGCCCAGCACGGTCCAGAACCGGTCGGTGAATTGCAGGCTGTTATAGCCGCCATATTCGGGCCTGCCGTCGAGATGGACGTGCATGTCGATCAGGCCGGGCAGGATGGTCATGCCGGTCAGGTCGACTACCTCTGCATCGTCGGGCGCGCTCTTGCCAGGCTCGACGCTCACTACTTTGCCATCGACTATGGTGATCAGCGGCGCCGCGATAAAGCGTCCGCTTTCGACATCCAGCATCCGGTCGCCCGTGACATATGTGGTTTCGGCTGCGGCGGGTGCCGCCGCCAGGCTCATCAGCGAGATGGCGACGGCGGCCGAGAAGTTGGATGCGTGCAAGGCTTGGATACTCCCTCTGGTTCCTCTGCATCCTGTTTGGCAGCAAGCTGGCGATTCGCAAATGGCCTGAACATCGGTTCGTGCAGGATCGGCTCGTTCATTGCGCATTGTCCGCATAGCTGACCACCTCGAACTCGATTCCGTCCCAGTCGAAGAAATAGAACCGCCTTCCCGGTTCGTAATCGGCGTGGTTGAAGGGCTCCAGCCCATGGGCGATCACCACCTGTTCGGCGGCATCGAGATCGTCAACAAGTACGCCGACATGGTTGAGCGGCACTCCCTTGGCATAGCCGGCCTTGGCGCGCTCGTTGGTGTAGATCGCGAGATAGGCAGTCTCGTCGCCGACATGGATGGTCCAGCCGCCCAGTTGCGACGGCCCGCGCCAGCGTTCGTGCCAGCTGCACAAATTTTCGAACAGCTTTGCGCTGCGCTCAGGATCGGTAACCGTGATATTGACGTGTTCGAGTTGGCCCTTGGGCATGGAAATCTCCGTTATTTGTGTGCGAGCCGCAAAGGCGCGAATCATCACCTTGCCCAATCTGCAACCTCAAGTTAGATTGAGGTCAAGTCCGTAATTGGGTCGGGCAGTTTAGGGTGGCCAGCGGTGACTTCACGACTACGTGCGAACGATCTTTTGCCGATCGGTGAACTGGCGCGGCGCACCGGCCTGTCGGTTTCAGCGATCCGCTTTTACGAGGACAAGCGCCTGGTCGAGCCGATCAGGACGTCGGGTAACCAGCGCCGTTTTCTGCGCAGCGATATCCGGCGGCTGAGCTTTATCCTGATTGCCCAGCGGTTGGGCATGGCGCTGGGGGAAATCGATCGCGAATTGCGCAAGCTTCCGCAGGGCCGCACGCCCACCGCTGGCGACTGGCACGCCATCAGCCTTTCGATCCGCGGCGCGCTAGACCGCAGGATCGCCGAGCTCGAGCGGATGCGCGAAAAGCTGGATGGGTGCATCGGTTGCGGCTGCCTCAGCCTCAGCCATTGCCAGCTCTACAACAAGGACGACCATCTGGCCGCTGAGGGGCCGGGGCCGAGGAAAGTGCTGAGTTAGACTTCAGGGCCGAGTTCCGGATCGAGATCGCGCGGGCGGGCAAAATGCACCAGCCTGGCGCAGCCCGGCGCAAGATCGGACCAGCGATCGATATCGCATTCGAACACGCAATAACTCGCGGTGGGCAGCTTGGTCACTGCTTCATCGAACAGGGCATTTTCGTTCGCTGGGGCTACCAGTTCGAACAGCATTTCCTGCAAGCCTGGATTGTGCCCCACCACCAGCACCGCGCCGGCATCGCCCGCCTTGTCAGCCAGGCATTCGAAAATCGTTTCGGCACTGGCGAGATAGAGCCGCTCGTCGAAAACGGGGTCGGCACCGGGAAGGGCGGCTTCGATCGTGCGCCGCACCCGCTCGGCCGGGCTAGCGAGCACCATGTTCCATGTAACGCCGTGCTTGCGAATATGATCGCCCATCAGAGCCGCGCCGCGAATGCCACGATCGTTGAGGCCACGATCGAAATCGCGCTTCTTCATGTCGTCCCAATCGGATTTGGCATGCCGCAAAAGACCAAGGATTTTCACGTCAGTTCCATCCCCCCTTACGACAGTTCGTGAACTTTGCCCGTGCGGTTACCTGTATCCGAAACTCCGGCAGCAACGCGAACCAAAGCTTCCTCAAGCGTCAATCTGATGACGGGAGTACCCGGCGGGAACGCACTCAGCAGGCGGCTGGGGAACGCGGGCGACAGCACGATAAAGTGGCCGCAATCCTGTGCCGAGCGGATCAGCCGGCCGAATGCCTGCGCCAGCCGCGCGCGGATGATCCGGTCATCGTGGGTGTTGCCGCCATTGGCGCTGCGGCGGGCACGGTGCAGGATATCCGGGCGCGGCCAAGGCACCTGCTCCATAATCACGCAGCGCAGCGAATGGCCGGGCACATCGACCCCGTCGCGCAGTGCATCGGTGCCCAGCAGCGAGGCGCGCGGATCGTCACGGAAGATATCGACCAGCGTCCCGGTATCGATCGGGTCGACGTGTTGCGCGTAGAGCGGCAGTCCCGCGCGCGCCAACCGGTCGGCGATCCGCCCGTGTACCGCGCGCAGCCGCCTGATCGCGGTAAACAGGCCCAGAACGCCGCCATCTGCCGCCTCGATCAGCCGGGCATAGGCACCGGCAAGCGCGGGCAGATCGCCCTTGCGAATGTCGGTCACGATCAGCACCTCGGCCATGGCGGCATAGTCGAACGGGCTCCTGGCCGAACTGAGGCGCGGCTGCACGTCAATGTGGTGCGCCCCCGACCGGGCGATGGCCGCCTCCCAATCGGGGTCGTCGCCAAGCCGGTCGGTCAGCGTGGCGCTGGTCAGCATCACCCCATGCGAAGGTTCGAGCACGACCTTGGCAAACGGCTTCATCGGATCGAGCCAGTGGCGGTGGATGCCAACGTCGAACTCGCGCGCGTCGGACCGTTCGACCGCCAGCCAGTCAACGAATTCGGGATCCGCCGGGCCGCCGATGCGCGCCAGCAGAGCCTCCCAAGCGGAAAGCAGATCGATCCGCCAGGCCAGCGCGTGGCGCGCTCCCTCGATCCGGGCACGGCCCTGTGCATCGAGCCAGTCGGGCGCATCGGTCAGGATCGCTTCGAGCCGCTGCGAAAGCCGTATCAGCGGCAGGCGGATCGCGGCCAGCGCGGCTTCGGCTTCGCCCGACGCCTCGATCAGATCGCCGGGAAGTGAGGCCGCTTCGGTCTCGATGCCATAGCCAGCTTCCTGGCTCCCTGAACCATTGGCGCTCTCGTCGCGGGCATATGTGGCCGAGCGTACCAACGCTAGAAGCGCCTCGATCGGCCCGCTTGGCTCGCCATCGTGCAGGCGTTGAAGCCAGTTATCGCCGGGCAGGGCATGCGCTGCTTCGAGCGCTGCCTCGATCGCCTGTGCGCCCTGATCGTCATAGCTGGCGATATCGGCCAACCTTGCCGCCAAACCGCGCCTGCGCCCGCGGTTCTGCCGTTCTGGCCCGATGATCCAGCGGCGCAGCTCGATCGCTTCCTGCCCCGTCAGTTCGGCGGCAAAGGTCGAATCCGCCGCCTCGAAGACATGGTGCCCTTCGTCGAAGATGATGCGCGTGGGCCGCCGCGAACGGTCGTCGCTTGCGCCAAAGCCTGATCGCGCGGCGTTGACCATGACCAGCGCATGGTTGGCGATCACCAGATCGGCCTCGCCGCTGGAGCGCACGGCGCGTTCGATAAAGCATTTGCGGTAATGCGGGCAGCCGGCATAGACGCATTCGCCGCGCTGATCGGTGAGCGAGGCGAGTGCGCGTTTGCGAAACAGTGAGCCAAGCCAGCCGGGCAAATCGCCGCCGATCATGTCGCCGTCCTGCGTATAGGCAGCCCAGCGCGCCACCAGCTGCGCCAGGATGCCCGCACGCCCGGCGAAGCTGCCTTGCAGTGCGTCCTCCAGATTGAGGAGGCAGAGGTAATTCTCGCGCCCTTTGCGTACCACCACCGGACGGCTGCCGTCGGCGCGCTTTTCGGGCCAGGCGCGGCGGCTTTCCTGCCGCAGCTGGCGTTGCAGGTTCTTGGTGAAGGTCGAAACCCAAACCGTTCCCTCGGCTGATGCGCTCCACAGCGATGCAGGGGCGAGGTAGCCGAGCGTCTTGCCGATGCCCGTGCCCGCCTGCGCCAATACCAGATGCGGCTGCCCCTGTCCGGTACGTGGGGCGAATACCTGCGTGGCGTCACGCGTATAGGCGCGCTGCCCCTGGCGCCGTTCTGCCCCTTCGCCGGTGAGGTGATCGAGCTGCGCCAGAACGTCCTCCTCGCGCAGTTCGACCTGGCGCGGGGCGGGACGTTCGGGCTGCTCTTCCCATTCGGGCAATCGCGAAAACAGCCATCGCTCGGCTCGCTCGGGCTTGGCAATATGCGTGCTGAGCACTTGCGCCCAGGGCCAGCGCAGCCGCACCAGCGATTGCAGTACGCTCCATGCGCCCTCGCGTTCGGCCCAGTCATTTGCTTGACAGTGCGCAATCAGCCTGGCGGCAGCCCGCTGGAGGAAATCGGGCACTTCGCCATCGGTTGCCGGGGCATCAAGGCCAAGCGTATCGGCAAGCCCCTTGGGCGTGGGTACGCAGAACCGTGCGGGATGGACGAAGGCGTACAGTTCAAGCAGATCGAGCCCGGAAAGATCGGGATAACCCAGACGCGATGCAACCAGCGGGGCGTTGACCAGCAGCACCGGCGTATCGGCGGCTGCCATAATCGCATCGCCCTTGGAAATTGCGCGGGTCGCGCTGTCGGCAGGCTTGAGCCAGGTGCCGCCATGGCTGGCATGGAGCGCGGGGAAGGGCAGGGGCGAAGTCACCGGCGCAAGATTAGAACGCAATGCGAACGCAAGGCAAGCACCGTTGCCGCTTGACTTGTGGGTGCCCGCACCCAATTGCTGTTCCTGCACGATGGACCGGATATTCTCGCATCTCTCCCGCCACCGCCTGATCACCAGCGCAGCAGGGCGGTCGGCTGAAACCTTCTGCAAAAGGATTTGGCGTGCTTTCGGGTGAGGATATCCACCTGACCATCGCCACACGGGCGACTGCTTGACTCACCATGGTTAACGTGTGACTTCCCGAAGATTGGGAAGGGTTGCCAAGCGCATACTTGCTCTGCCGTTCGTGAGATGGGCAGGGGTGGGGGCAAATGCGCAATGTCTGCTTCGGGGCGCATAACCGAGAGGAGACAATGATAATGAGCAATACCTTACGTATCGGTGCTTTGGCAGTCTGCCTGGCAATTCCCGGCATCGCGCATGCCGGCACTGCAACCTACACCACCACAGGGGGGCCCGAAAAGACGGTCGGGAACGCAGAATACCAAGGCAGCTATCAGGACGGCACGTCAGTGGTGACCTTTTCGGATGGCTCCAAGGTCAACGAGAAGTGGACCTGCATAGGCGTGTCGCAGCCGCCCAATGCCAAGCTGTTCGACTTTCATTTCGCCTGTGATGCCAGTTCGGATGCGGGCAGCTATTCGATGATCTTCGGCTGCAACAACATCCCCGGCGGAAACGGGATGCAGGGCTGCGTTGGCGGCCTCAACGGAAAGACGGGCCGTTATGCCGGCAAGAACGGAGCGACCACCTGGTCGGGCACCGGGGGCAGTGGCACCGGCACCATGCAATGGTCCGATTGAGCTGAGCGCAGGTCGATCGAAGGGGCTGGTGTAGCGGCCGGCCCCTTCCCTTCGCGCTTGCAACATCGCGCCGCTTGGGCAAAGGCTGCGCGCCATGAACAATGCTGCACTGATCGATGCCGCCCGCAACTCCAAGGCCTGGCCGTTTCAGGAAGCCCAGCGGCTTGTCCGGCGCTATCCCGAAGGCAAGCCCGGTGGTGCGCCGGTAATTTTCGAGACCGGCTACGGGCCGTCGGGACTGCCGCATGTCGGCACATTCCAGGAGGTTTTGCGCACTACCTTCGTGCGCCGCGCCTATGAGGCGCTGACGGGCGGTGCGCCCACGCGCCTCGTCGCCTTTTCGGACGATATGGACGGTCTGCGCAAGGTTCCTGACAACGTTCCGGGTCAGGCGATGCTAGCTGAGCATCTGGGCTGGCCGCTTTCACGCATTCCTGATCCCTTCGGCATGTATGAGAGCTTCGCCCATCACAACAACGCCATGTTGCGCGAATTTCTCGACCGCTTCGGATTCGATTATGAATTCGTAGCGTCGAGCGAGCGTTACAATTCGGGCGCGTTCGACGAAGCGCTGAAGCAGGTTTTGCGCCACAATCAGGCGATACTCGACATCATGCTGCCCACCCTGCGCGAAGAACGGCGGCGGACCTACTCGGCGGTGTTGCCCATCAGCCCCGTGAGCGGTCGCGTGCTTCAGGTGCCGGTCGAGGTGGTCGATGCCGAGGAAGGGCTGATCCGCTTTGTCGACGAAGACGGCAGCACGGTCGAACAATCTGCGCTAGGCGGCATGGCCAAGCTGCAATGGAAGGTCGATTGGGCGATGCGCTGGTACGCGCTGGGGGTCGACTATGAAATGTCCGGCAAGGACCTGACCGACAGCGTTACTCAGTCGGGCCGGATCGTCGAAGTGCTGGGCGGGCGCAAGCCCGAAGGACTGATCTACGAGCTGTTCCTCGACGAGAAGGGTGAGAAGATCTCGAAGTCCAAGGGCAACGGCCTGACGATTGAGGAATGGCTGACCTATGGCAGCGAGGACAGCCTGGGTTTCTACATCTTCCCCAATCCCAAGAGCGCCAAGAGCCTGCACCCCGGCGTGATCCCGCGCGCGGTTGACGATTACTGGCAGTTCCGAGCCGCGCTTGCCGATCAGCCGCTCGACAAGCAGTTGGGCAATCCCGCATGGCACCTGCTGCGCGCAAATGGCAATGGCGCCGCCGCGACGACGCCGGGTGCGGGCGATGCACTGCCGGTGACTTTTGGCCTGCTGCTCAATCTCGTAGGTGTGCTGGGAGCGGGCGCGGACCATGCGCAGGTGTGGTCGTACCTGGGCAATTACATCCACGATGCCGACCCTGCGCATCATCCCGAGCTCGACGTTCTGGTTGACAAGGCGCTCGCTTTCAATCGCGATTTCGTCGCTCCCACGCTGAGGCAGCGTGCGCCTTCGGACAACGAGGCGGCGGCCCTGCGCGCGCTCGATGCGCACCTTGCGCAGCTCGATCCGCAAACGCCTGCCGAGGATATACAGACGCAGGTCTATGAAATTGGCAAGGTTGAGGAATTCGGCTTTGAGAACCTGCGCGACTGGTTCAAGGCGCTGTATGAAACGCTGCTGGGCAGCGAACAGGGGCCGCGCATGGGCAGCTTTATTGCGCTTTACGGGATCGGGAATTCGCGCAAGCTGATCGCCGAGGCGCTTGCACGACAGCAAGAGTTGCGGTCATGACTCGTCAGGCCGATCCGCACAAGCTGGCGCGAGAGCTGCTGGGCCGCGAGTTCGATGATCTGGAACAGGATGAACAGCGCGTGCTCAGGCGCGTTGCGTCGGGAACCGTCACCGGGCGCGATGCCGATGAACTGGCGCAGGCGCACGCGACTTGGGGTGACCGGCTGGCCGATCGTGTCGCTGCGGTTGGGGGGAGCTGGGGCTTTATCTGTGCGTTCGGCGCGGTGCTGTTAGGGTGGATGCTGATCAATAGCCGGGCGCTTGAACGGCTCGGCTTTCACCCCTTCGACGAATTCCCCTATATCTTTCTCAACCTGATGCTTTCGACGCTGGCCGCGGTGCAGGCGCCGATCATCCTGATGAGCCAGAACCGGCAGGCGAAGAAAGACCGCATCACCGCGCGGCACGATTACGAGGTCAATCTGCGGATGCTGCTTGAAATCTTGCGCCTGTCGCGCCGACTTGACCGGATGACGGCCGAATTGACCGATAGTCAGCGCAGCAAGCCGGAAGAATAGCACTCTCTTACCGCCACTCGCGCGTACGATACCATTTGGTGATGACGTATTTCGCGCCGCGCACCACCGGCGTTCCGGCATGCATCGTCCCCTCGTTGGGTGTGCCATCGGGCAAGGCGTTGTTCCACACCATCAGCACGCCGGGCTTCGGCTCGATCATTATTCCGACATTGGTGAAATGGGTTTCGCCGCCTTCCTCCACCTGGTTGAGGAAGGCCATCGCGGTCCAGCTGCGCTGCCCGCCGCGCTTGCGCTCGAGCTGCCAGTATTTCTCGGTCGTATAGAACCAGTCATTGTGCGGCTTGAACTGTTGGCCGGGGAGATAACGCTGTCCCTGGATCGGCTCGCCGCACATCGGGTTGATGCCCAGCAGGTCGTCGATCCGGCGTGAAATCCCCATGACGAATGGGTCGTATCGATCGAGATCGCCGGAATAGGAAGTGCGGAAACCGCTGGCATATTCCTGTTCGTGCAGCGTGCTGGGTTTGGCCACCTGGTCGATCATCAGGCACAGCCGCGTGCATTCGGCAGCGCTCAGGAAATCGCCGAACGCGAAGATTTCCGCAACATCGGTGTCGATCCTGTAAGCCTGCGGATCGGCCAGCAACCGCTGACGGACCGAAGCGCCAAGGCGCCGCAGCGCGTCCTGATCAGGTATGAGGGCGGCTTTGGCCATGACGCACGAGCCCATAACAAGCGTGCGGCAAGTGAGGCAAGGCCCGGCGTAGCGTTACCTTTCGATACTTGCCCGCGCGACGCTCGCTGTTAGAAACGCACGGACAATCCTGAAGGAGAATGCAATGTCCGATGCTACGCAGGCCCGATATTCGCTGGGCGCCATCATCCTGCATTGGCTGATTGCCATTGCGGTGATCGTCAACTGGCGCATTGCCGAAGCTGCCGAGCACGGCACCGATGCCGAGAAGATGGCGATCATGGCCAATCACAAGGCGTTGGGCATCATCATCCTGACACTCTCGGTGCTGCGGCTGGGCTGGCGTTTTACGCACAAGGCACCGCCGCTGGCCGAAAGCCTGGCCGGGTGGGAAAAGCTGCTGGCCCGCGTCACCCATGTGATATTCTATGTCCTGCTGATCGGTTTGCCCATCGGCGGATGGCTGGGTGTTTCCTACTACGGCAATGCAGTCGATATTTTCGGCCTCTTTTCGGTGCCGGCCCTGCCGGTTGGCGTCAATCGCGAAGCGGGTGAAGCGGTGCTCGACCTGCACCACGAAGGTGCGGAAATCCTGCTGCTGTTGATCGCGCTGCACATACTGGGCGCGCTCAAGCACAGCTTCTACGACAAGGTTCCCAGCCTTTCGCGGATGTGGGTTTCGCGCAGGAGCTGATCCGGCGGAACCAAAACCCCCACCGGATTGGGGCCGGTGGGGGCGGGATGTGCGACTGGCCGAGGGTAAGTGCCAGTCGCCGCTTGAGGGCCGTTTTACCAGGTCATGCGCTCACCAGAAGAACTCGTGGATCACGTCAACCACCTCGCCGGTGTAGATGTTCACCAGCAGGACATCGTCGTAATAGCGCACCCAGCGGTACGGACCGTAAACCTGGGGTAGGCGATAATACGAGGGGTTGCCGATCCAGAAACGCGTGCCGAAGAACAGGCTGTCGAGATAAAAGCCGATGCTGAGCCTGCGGTAATTGTGATGGCGATAGGGCGAGTAATAGGGCCCAAGATGGTAGATGTGCCGGTGCGAGCGGCGGTAATCGTACCAGTTGTGGCGGTTGTGCTTGCGCCACTCGTGTCGGTCCCAGCGCTTGTAATCGCGTCCTTCGCGATAGTCGATGCGGCGGTCGCGATAGGAATCGCGCCGGTCTTCGCGTCGATCGTTGCGCCAGTCGTCGCGCCGGTCGTCGCGGCGCTCGCCAAAGCGGCCGTCGGTGCGGTCGCCGAAGCGATCGTTGCGCCGTCCGTCGCGCCCTCCGTCGCGGTCGTCGGAACGATAGGTCCGGTTGCGGTCGCCGTCGCTGTAGGACCGGTTGCGCTCGCGATCTCCCTGATAGGCGACCTGCCGTTCGCGCGCATCGCTGCGGTTCCATTCGCGGGTCGAGCGCGTCTGCGCCACTTCGGCGCGGCGGTCGCCCCGGTTCCATTCGCGGGTCGAGCGCGTCTGCGCCACTTCGGCGCGGCGCTCGCCCTGGTTTTCACCGCGTTGCGCCTGGCGCTCGGGACGATTTTGGCGTCCCTGTTGGCGCTGGTCACGGTCGGATGAAGACTGCTCGCCGCGGTCGTTCCTCTGGCGTTCCTGCGCACCGGCAGCTGTGGGCATTGCCGCGACTACTGTGGCGGCCGCAAGGGCACTGAACGCGCTGCCTTTCAAGAATCGGGTGATCTGCATGTTGGGCTCCTGAAGATGCCGCTCTACCACCTGCGGCTCCGGGTGATGGGCAAGGAATATGCCCCTGTCACTGACTTCAATCTGAACCGGGTGCGTAGCCTTTCGTTCATGTTGGGGGAGTCGAACCGGAACGGGATGGCTCGCTGCCTCGTATGCCTGGCGAACCTGGAACACCTGGAACACAGTCCTGAAAAAGAAAAACCGCCGCAGCATGATCGGGCCTGCGCCGCGAGGAAATGCGCGGGAATTGAGGGGAGCCAAGGCCCGGTTTGCGTCGGTCATGCGCCCGATTTAACGGGCGGCTGCGGAGTAGGAAAATTGGCCGGCCGTTACCCCATATTGTCATGCCATACTTGACAGACCGCGTGTCATGCGATACATGACAGGCAATGGAAATCGAGAGCATCCGGCACAAGGCTCTGCGGCGATTTGTCGAGACCGGCAGGCCCAAGGGTGTGATCGAGCCGCTGCGCCTCGCTGACATGCTAGGCTTGCTTCGTTTTGCGGTGAGTTTTGATGAACTGGGCGCGCCACCAAACTTCGGCTTCCATGCACTGACTGGGGACCGGAAGGGCTCTTATGCCATGACGGTCACGAAGAACTGGCGGCTGACATTCACCAAGGTCGACGAACACACCGTCGCCGACCTCGATCTGGAGGATTATCACTGATGAGTATCGAATTGCACCCCTCGATCCGCGTCCATCCGGGGCCGTGGATGCAGCGGACTTATCTGGATCACTACGGCATTTCGGTCACCGAGGTGGCGAAGCATCTGGGCGTGAGCCGCCAGAATATGAGCGCGCTGCTCAACGGACGCGCGGCGATGAGCGCGATGATGGCGCTGCGCTTCGAAAAGGCCTTCGGAATCAGCGCGCAGACGTTGCTGGCGATGCAGGTCGGGTATGACCTCGCGCAGGTGCAACTGCGCGGGAAGGAGCCGAACGTGAAGCGGATGGAGGTGGTCTAGCTGAGTATGGTGTCCTCGGAATTCTCCCTGTTGTGTACCGGGATTTCCTCCGTTGCGGGTCTATTAGACGAAACCCTGACTGCGATCGAAATCGTCTTGGTAGGGCGCGGTCAATCTTGTGAACGTATTTGCGATCTCGATCGGTTCTCGCAATTTTATACCATCGACGTTTAGCTTCTCGAGACTAAGAACTATACAAAACGCGGTCATTTGAAGCGCATCTGACATTTGACTACAGTAATGCGTGTTTTCTAAAGGCACTAAGTCATCTTTACGGATCATCCTGTCCCAAAGTAGATCGTGGTATTTTGCTGATACGTGCAGGACTTCGCTCTGTAACCCGTACCTGTGGAGCATTGAATCCAGCCCAATGATTGGCTTTACGGTTTCAGATTCATCTTGCAACTTGCGGACGAGTTCAGGCAGGGACCAGTGATGATCAAGACTTCTTCGCCGTTGCTTATTCGCCGTCGGCTCAACTGAAAAGTTGTCTGGGTCCTGTAAGGCTTCGAAAATTGGATGATCTGTGCTGCCTTGGGGAATGATCTTCTGGGCCATAGCTGCCCGTAGTGCGGCTTTTCGATCTGACGAGGCCTGCAGTTCCACCCAAAATTCATTGAGGAGCTGATCCACGTTCTTGCGGCGCGCGAAGGTGGCGCATTTAACCGCCGCCTCATTGAGCGACCGAAGGACAATCTCTGATTCCCAGTAAGAGCCTGCCTGCAAAAGCATGAACGCGGCACGAGCACGCGAGTGCATCGCGCGAATGAAAAATCTGAGCGTTTGGTTCAAATTGGGCGGGAACTCGGCGTCAGTTACCGGCCAATTGGAATCGACGAAGTGGTTTAGGTCCGCAAAAGCCTTGATGAACGGGCCATACAAAGGCTCAAGCCTTTCAAATACAGCCTCATTCTCCAAGTATCACCGCGTCAGCTTCTTGTACGCCAGCCTGGTCGGCCGGTCCGCAGCGTCGCCCAAGCGGCGGCGCTTGTCTTCCTCGTATGCGGCGAAGTTGCCCTCGAACCATTCGACGTGGCTTTCGCCCTCGAACGCCAGGATATGCGTCGCAAGGCGGTCGAGGAAAAAGCGGTCATGGCTGATCACCACCGCGCAGCCGGCGAAATTCTCGATCGCGTCTTCGAGCGCACCCAGCGTTTCGACGTCGAGGTCGTTGGTCGGCTCGTCGAGCAGCAGCACGTTGCCGCCCTCTTTCAGCATCTTGGCCATGTGCACGCGGTTGCGTTCGCCGCCTGACAGCTTGCCGACATTCTTCTGCTGGTCGGCGCCCTTGAAGTTGAACGCGCCGACATAGGCCCGCGTGCTCATGTCCTGCTTGTTGACGGTCATGTAGTCGTGCCCGCCCGATATTTCCTGCCACACGTTGTGTTTGGGATCGAGGTGGTCGCGGCTCTGGTCGACATATCCCAGATGCACGGTCGAGCCGATCTCGATCGTGCCGCTATCGGGCTGTTCCTTACCGGTGATGATCTTGAACAGGGTTGATTTGCCCGCGCCGTTGGGCCCGATCACACCCACGATCCCGCCCGGGGGCAGGGTGAAGCTCAGATCCTCGAACAGCAGCTTGTCGCCATAAGATTTCGAGATATTTTTGACCTCGATCACCTTGCCGCCCAGCCGCTCGGGCACCTGGATCACGATCTGCGCCTTGCCGACGCTGCGGTTGTCCTGCGCGTTCTGTAACTCCTCGAACTTGCGGATACGCGCCTTGGACTTGGTCTGGCGCGCGGCAGGGGTCTGCCTGATCCATTCGAGTTCGCGTTGCAGCGCCTTCTGCTTGCCCGATTCCTCGCGGCTTTCCTGCTCCAGTCGCTTGGCCTTCTTTTCCAGATAGGTCGAGTAGTTGCCCTCGTAGGGATAGTAGCTGCCGCGATCGAGCTCGAGGATCCAACCAACGACGTGATCGAGGAAATAGCGATCGTGGGTGATCATCAGCACCGCGCCGGCATATTCCTTGAGGTGGTTTTCCAGCCATTCGACGCTTTCGGCATCGAGGTGGTTGGTAGGTTCGTCGAGCAGCAGGATCGAAGGCTTCTGGATCAAGAGGCGAGTGAGCGCGACGCGGCGTTTCTCCCCGCCCGAAAGGCTTTCCACGCCCATGTCGCCGGGCGGGCAGCGCAGCGCCTCCATCGCGATTTCGAGCTGGTTATCGAGCGTCCAGCCATCGACCGCGTCGATCTGCGCCTGCAGATCGCTCATTTCTTCGCCCAGCTTTTCGAAATCGGCATCGGGATCGGCCATTTCGGCAGAAATCGCATTGAACCGTTCGACCAGATCGGCGGTGGCCCGCGCGCCATCCTTGACGTTTTCGAGCACGGTCTTGGTCGGATCGAGTTCGGGCTCCTGCTCGAGATAGCCAACGGTGATGTTCTCGCCCGGCCACGCCTCGCCGGTGAAATCCTTGTCGATCCCGGCCATGATCTTCATCAGCGTGGACTTGCCCGCGCCGTTGGGGCCGACGATGCCGATCTTGGCACCCTGGTAGAATTGCAGACTGATGTTGGAGAGCACCGGCTTCTGCGCGCCGGGGAAGCTCTTGGTCATGTTCTTCATGACGTATGCGTATTGGGCGGCCATCGTCGTCCTTCGTCGGAAAAATCGTGGGGTATGTGGATTGGCCGCGCAGATAGGGCGCATCGGCGCGCGGGGCAAGCTGGACTTGGCTGCAGCTAGACGATAGCAGTGCCGCGCATGAGAAAATCACTTGTCGCGCTGGTCGCCCTTTCGCTCGCTTCTTCCGCTCTCGCCGCCCCACCACCTCCGACGCTGGAGGCGCAGGCCGACCATGCGCTCGCCGAGGATCGATTGGCGTGGGATTTCGTCGAGGGGATCACCACCGAAGTCGGCCCGCGTCAGGCGGGGACCGAGGCGGACAGGCGCGGGCGCGAATGGGCGGTGGCCTGGCTCAAGCGGCATGGCTTCGCCAAGGTCGCGGATGAGCCGTTCGAAATGCAGACCTGGGTGCCGGGCGACCTGCACCGGGCCGAAGTGCTCAGCCCGTTTGCCCAGCATTTGGTGGTTGCGCCGCTGGGCGGTAGCGCCTCAACCGGGCCGGACGGTATCACGGCAGAGGTCGTCAAGTTCGAAACTGTCGATAACCTGCGTGCGGCGCCTGCTGGCAGCCTTGCCGGCAAGATCGCCTATATCAGTCACGCCATGACCCCGACTCAGGATGGCAGCCAGTACGGCTTTGCCGGGCCAGCCCGGTGGGTCGGGGCCGGGATCGCGGCCAGCAAGGGTGCGCTGGCGACGGTGATCAAATCGGTCGGGACCGACTGGCACCGAAATCCGCATACCGGCGGCACCGCCTTTCCCGAGGGCGTAGCGCCGATCCCGGCGGGCGCGCTCAGCCTGCCCGATGCGGCAAACCTCGAGCGGATGTTTGCCCGTGCTGGCGACAGGCCTGTCACCATGAAGCTGACACTGACCCCGCGCGACCTTGGCACCACCACCGGCGGAAACGTTGTGGGCGAGATCACGGGCCGCGATCCGTCGCTGCCGCCAGTGCTGCTCGCCTGCCATCTCGATAGCTGGTGGCTGGGCACCGGCGCGTTTGACGATGGTGCGGGCTGTGCGATCGCCGCCGCCGCTGCGCTCAATGCGAACATGAGTGGCCAGCCGCTGCGAACCATCCGCGTGCTGTTTGCAGGGGCCGAGGAAACCGGCCTTTGGGGCAGCAAGGCCTATGCCGCCGCGCATGCTGGCGAGCCGATCGCGGTAGCTCTCGAAAGCGATTTCGGGGCCGACCGGATCTGGCGCTTCGACAGCAATTTCCGCGAGGACAACCCCGATCTGCACGCGAGGATCGCTCGCGCCGTCGCGCGCTTCGGCGTCTCGAACGGCACCGAAGTGGCGACCGGCGGGGCCGATATCAACATTGCGCGCGACCAGAAGACGGCGATCATCGATCTGCAGCAGGATGGCACGCGCTATTTCGACCTGCACCACACCCCCGACGATACGCTCGACAAGATCGATCCGGCCCAGCTGCGCCAGAATGTCGCGGTGTGGACGCAGGTGGCCGGAATCCTCGCCAACGAGCCCGGGCCGATCAAGCCGAAGGAATAGCGCCGCAGCGGAAAAATAACGCAACGGCTGTGGAAGCTCCGGTTGACCTTGGTGTAAATCTGCACAAGTTGCATTAAGGGGCATTCAGCCGCAATTTCAGGATCAACCATCAACAATATATGCGTCCGGCGGAGTATCGCCGGAATGCAGGCTTTCAGGGAGCCACCACCATGCACCAGTCACGTTTTCTCGGTTCAGCCGCCGCCGCCGCGATCGCATCGGCGCTGTTCACCATCACACCCGCTGCCGCACAGGATGCGGGCGCTGCCGACGCGGCAGAGGACGTTGGCGTCGGTGTGATCATCGTCACCGCGCAGCGCCGCGAGGAGAATCTGCAGGAAGTGCCGGTTTCGGTCGGCACGATTTCGGGCGAATCGCTCGCCGTGGTGACCGGTGCGGGGGCGGACATCCGCGCGCTTTCGGGCCGTGTGCCCAGCCACAATATCGAAAGCTCGTTCGGACGGACCTTCCCGCGCTTCTATATCCGCGGGCTGGGCAATACCGATTTCGACCTCAATGCGTCGCAGCCGGTCAGCCTCGTTTATGACGATGTGGTGCTCGAAAATCCCGTGCTCAAGGGCTTCCCGGTGTTCGACCTTGACCGGGTAGAGGTGCTGCGCGGCCCGCAGGGCACACTGTTCGGTCGCAATACCCCCGCCGGTATCGTCAAGTTCGATTCGGTCAAGCCAGGATCGGGCGACAACTACGTTCGCGGCAGTTTCGGCAGCTTCGCCACCGTCAATGTTGAGACCGGGCTTGGCGCGCAACTGAGCGATACCGTGGCGGTGCGCGTGTCGGGGCTTTACCAGCACCGTGACAATTGGGTCGACAATCTCGATACCCCCGCCAAGAACGATCTCGAAGGGTTCGACGAGTTCGCGGCGCGGCTCCAGGTGCAGTTCCAGCCAAACGATGCTCTGACCGTCCGCCTTACCGGCCAGTATCGCGATCTCGACGGCACCGCCCGCCTGTTCCGCGCCAATTCCTTTGCCCCCGGCAGCAACAAGCTGATCGGTTTCGGTGGCCCCGGCAGCAAGTTCGAACGCGACCAGATCCATGCCGACGGGATCAATTTCCAGCGGCTCAAGAACTACAACGCCGGCGCGACGATCGAATATGACGCCGGGCCGGTTACGGTCACTTCGGTAACCAGCTATTGGAATGCGAGCCTCGTTTCGCGCGGCGATATCGACGGCGGCTTTGGGTGCAGCTTCTGCGGTGCCGGGTTTACCGACAACAGCAACCCGGGTTTCATCCCTTTCGCCGCGCAGAGCCAGGACAATATTCCCAGCCTTGACCAGTTCACCCAGGAGCTGCGCATCGCCAGCAACGAAGGCGGCCCGCTGGGCTATCAGGCGGGCGTGTTCTACTTCAACGAGAAGCTGGACATCGAAAGCTTCGACTTCGGTTCGCCCGACGATACTTCGCCCGATGCCGTGGCGCTCCAGCGTCAGGACAGCGATGCATGGGGCGTGTTCGGCTCGCTGTTCTACGAGTTCGAAAACGGAGTCCGGTTGCAGGCCGGTGCCCGCTACAATGACGATCAGCGCGATTTCACAGCTTCGCGCCCGATCGACACCCGGCCCGGCTTTCTCGGCTTCGGCGGACCGGTCGCACCGATTTCGACCTCAGTCGGCGACAATGTGCTGACTTGGGATCTTGCGGCCACCGTTCCGGCATCGGAAGACGTCAATTTCTACGCACGTGTGGCGCGCGGCTATCGCGCACCTTCGATCCAGGGCCGCCTGGCATTCGGTCGCGACATTTCGGTGGCCGAAAGCGAAACCACGATGAGCTATGAAGCTGGGGTCAAATCCATCCTCGCTGGTGGCAAGGTGCGCTTCAACCTCGGTGGGTTCTATTACAACACCAACGATCTGCAGCTGACTGCGGTGGGCGGGGCCAACAATTTCACCACCCTGCTCAATGTCGACGAAGCCGAGGGCTGGGGGTTCGAGGCCGAATTGCAGGCGCGGCCGATGAAGGGCGTCGAACTGTCGGGCGGGCTGTCTTACAACGATACCCAGATCAACGATGCAGATGCCTTCGTCGCGGGTTGCGGCGCGCCGTGCACCGTGCTCGATCCTGAGCGCACGCCGGGCAGCAATATCTTCTCGATCGATGGCAACCGTCTGCCGCAGGCGCCGCGCTGGATCGCCAACTGGTCGCTCGGACTGACCGAGGATATCCCCGGCACCGGCGGCGAATTCTATCTCTTCACCGATTGGGCGTATCGTTCGAAGGTCCAGTTCTTCCTCTATGAATCAGTCGAATTTAGCGACGACAGGATGGTCGAGGGCGGTCTGCGCATCGGCTGGCGCAATGAGCGCTTCGATCTCGCCGTGTTCGGCCGTAACATCACCAACGATGTTTCGGCAGTGAGCGGGATCGACTTCAACAACCTCACCGCGATGGTCAACGAGCCGCGCATCTGGGGCGTCGAGGCCGGAATTACGTTCTGATCGGATAGCAGGCTACCATCCTCCCCTCCTTTTCAAAGGAGGGGATCGAGGGGTGGCCCGATGCAATGGGCGCCCTTTTGGGCACACTCCGCACCACCCCAAACCCCCTCCTCTGAAGAGGAGGGGGCTTACCTTTCCCCGCCGTCGAATGCCTGCCGCATTCGGCCCGGCAGCAGCGCCAGTTGCAGCCCGGCGCGGACCAGCAGGAACAGCACAAAGCTGGCCCACAGCCCATGGCTTCCCAGCGGCCAGGTGAGATAGAGCGACGACGACAGCACAACCGCCGCCCCGCACATCGAAATCAGCATGGCGCGCGTCCAGCTGGCACCCACGAACACCCCGTCGAAGATGAAACTGGTAACCCCGGCAAAGGGCAGGATCACCAGCCAGATGCGCAAGTCCAGCGCGGTCCTGGCCACCTCATCGGTCGCAGCGAAACTCTCGAGCAAGGGACCCGCGGCCAGCGCGAAAAAGCCCGCCACCAGCGCTGCCGCGCCGATCCCGCGTAGCAGGATGGCGCGGACATAGGCGGCAAAGCCTGCCCGGTCCTGCGCCCCCATCCGCTCGCCATTGAGCACCTGCGCGGCATTCTCGAAGCCATCGAGGATCAGCGCGGTCAGGATGAACATCTGGTAGATGATGCCATTGGCCGCCAGTACCACTTCGCCGCGCCCGGCACTCAGGCGCGTAATCGCGGCGAACGACAGCACCAGGACCAGTGTGCGCAGGAAAAGGTCGCGGTTGACGCTGAGGAACGGGCGGATTGAATCCCAGTGCAGCACGGTGCGATCGAGCATTGTTGAAGCGCGCGCGCGACCCTTCGCTCCCAGGAAAACAAAGCCCAGCAGGACAGCGAGCTTGGCATATTCGGCTGCAAAGCTTGACCAGCCGATCCCGGCGATGCCCCAGTCCAGTTGCAGCGCCAGGAACAGACCCAGCGCGACATTGAGCAGATTGTAACCGACCTCGATCGCCAGCACTGCCATCATCTGCCGTCGCCCGACCAGAAACCCGATCAGCGCCAGATTGAGCATCACGCCCGGCGCGGCCCAGTAACGGATTTCGGCATAGGTGCGCGCTGCGGTGAGCACGTCGGCCTTCGCTCCGAGCGCGTCGAGCATCAACGGCATGAGCCACGGCTTTGCCAGCAGCAACAGCGCGGCAATCGCCAGCGCGATCGCCATGCCGCGTGCCAGCAGGCGCGCCTGTTCATGTTCGCCCGATCGCGTCCCGGCCTGCGCGACGAGGCCGGTAGTGCCGGTCTTGAGGAAATTCATCACCGTGAACAGGATCGCGAAAAGCCGGGCGCCGACATCGACCGCGCCCTGTGTGGCGGCGTGGTTCAGCTGGCCGACAATCCACATGTCGCCCACGCCAATCAGCGCGGTCGCCACATTGGTGATCATGGCGGGGATGGCGATCGCCCAGATTGCTCGGGTCTGAAGCGCAGCGGTGCGTGCGGCCATCGGTTCAGATCCTTTCTGCTTCCCGCGCCTGGGATAATCTTGGCCGAAACCATCGCCAGGATGGTTTCGTGACAGAAGTTACTGGTCAGAGGAGACAGGAAAGCGGTGGTTTCCATTCAAGTGTACGGTCCCTTGTGCCGCTCACCTTGTTACAGCTCCAGCGGAATGGCGTTCACCGTTTGGAAGCGGTGATCGATCACTTCCCAATCGAGATTGCGCAAATAGGCATCGACATATTTGGCTGCTGCTGCCCCGTAATCCATATGGAAGGCATGTTCATACATATCGAGCGCGATCAGCGGCACGCCGGTCGCCGGCTGGTGCATATGGTCCCATGCCCAATAGGTGTGCAATGATCGTGTATGGAGGTTGAAGGCGAGTACGCACCAGCCCGATCCGCCTGCCAATGCCATCGCCGTCCTGCGAAACTCCGCTTCCCATGCCTCGAACGACCCATGCGATGCGGCGAGTGCCGTGCGAACGTCACCTGCCGCTTTGCCATTGCCGCCAAGCGCTCTGAAATAGATTTCGTGCAGGATGACCGAACCGGTGCGGTGCAATTGCTCGCGCTTCAATCCCCCATAGATGACCGGCGGAAATTCCCTGTCGATCATCGCTGCTGCGAGCCGCGCTTCGATCATGTTGAGCGCTTTGACCGAGCCCAGGTAATTATTCTCCCAATGCGAGCGGATAAGGTGTTCGGAAAGGCCATCGAGCCTGGCAGGGTCAAAGGTCAGCGGCTTGGGCTGGTGTGCGCCTGAAAATGCCGGTGGCGCCGTGGCGCCTGCTACCGGTTGCGCCTTGGCAGCGAGTGCCAAGCCAAGCCCGCCAATGGTCGCAGTGCCGATTGCGGCGCGCCGTGTTACACCGTCCATAATGCAATATCCTTTTAAAAGAACGATAGCGCCAGCCCTGCGAGCGCCATCGCGCCAAGCATCCTGAATATACTCCATTTTGCCGCAAACAGCAGCAGGATTGCCAGAATGGATAGCAGGGCTGCCTTCCAGTCAAAGCTGGACCAGTCCGGGATCAGGAACTTTGCCGGACCAACCGCATTTTCGGTGATCCGTCCAAACAGCACATGCAGCGCGAACCACAAGGTCAGGTTGGCAATCACGCCAACCACCGCTGCCGTGATCGCCGCCAGTCCGCCCTTGAGCCAGCGGACATTCTGCAACCGTTCGATCCACGGCGCGAGCGCGAAAATCCACAGGAAGCATGGGGCAAAGGTCACCCAGGTCGTCAGCCCCGCGCCGATCAGCCCTGCAACCAGCGGGGTGAACGGTTCGGGTGCGCGGAAGGCGGCGAGAAAGCCGACAAATTGCGTCACCATGATCAGCGGCCCCGGTGTCGTCTCGGCCAGGCCAAGCCCGTCGGCCATCTCTCCGGGCTGCAACCAGCCAAAGCCTTGCACGGCTTCCTGCGCCATATAGGCGAGCACTGAATAGGCCCCACCAAAGGTCACGATTGCAAGCTGGGAGAAGAAGGCCCCGATATCCCAAAATACATGCGACCTGCCCAGCAGCGCGAGCACCAGCGCCATCGGCGCGGCCCAGACGAGCAACCAGATCGCAACCGTGCGCAGCGTTGCGCCAAGCCTTGGCCGCGGCAGATCGGTTACCGACGACGCATCGCCTTTGAGGCCAAGCCAGTCCGGGCGGCGCAAAGCAATGACAATGCCAAGCGCCCCCGCACCAAGCACCACCAGCGGAAAGGGGACCGCCAGCAGAAAGAGTCCGACAAATGCCCCTCCAGCAAGCAGCCGCTTGAACGGCGTTGTCAGCGCGCGCCCGGCAATGCGCAGCAGGGCTTGCGCAACTATCGCAAGCACGGCCGCCTTGATTCCCAGAAACAGCGCCGCGAACCAATCGAGCCGTGCGGCGTACGCATAGAGGACCGACAGTGCGAGGATCACCAGCGCACCGGGCAATACGAACAACGAACCGGCGGCCAGGCCCCCTTTCACGCCGTGCAATTTCCAACCGATGTAAGTGGCCAGCTGCTGGGCTTCGGGCCCGGGCAGCAAATGACAGAAATTGAGCGCGTGGAGATAATCGTCCTCGTCAATCCAGCCGCGCTCATCCACCACTTCGCGGTGCATCAACGCTATTTGACCTGCCGGCCCGCCAAAGTTGATCAGCCCGATGCGTCCGAATGCGCGCACCAGCTCGTTGAAATCAGGACTCCTGGAAATTGCTGCCTTGCTCATTCGCACACCCTCTTGCCCCGAAACGCGGGTCGCTGAGGCAACGCTTGAGCAGGAACTGCTTGACCGGGAGGTTGCTTCGTCCCGATTATTTCAAAGTGCCACGAACTCTTGTCAGGGTCAATTGCCCTTGCTTTCACATCATGGTTGCGGGTTGGCACGTTCCTCACGCGCCGCCTCCCAGACCTCTTTCGCGGCATCCAGGTTCACGAGCGCAATCGCGAGACCGACAATCAGATCGGGCCATGCCGAACGCCATGCGAATGCCGTCACCAGCCCTGCCGCGACGATCGCGACATTGGCAAATGCATCGTTACGCGCCGACAGGAAGGCTGCTTTCGTCAAGCTGCCACTGTGGCGGCGATACCTGGCGAGAAGAATCGCACAGAACAGATTGACCGCGAGTGCCCCGAGCGCTGCCAGCGACAGAGGCAGCGCGGCAGGGGCGATCGGATCGTTGAACTTTACCCAAGCCGTCCACAAGGTGGCCAGTCCGGGCACCAGCAAGATGAAGGCGAGCGCCATGCCGACGCGCGCGCGATTGCGAACCGACCATCCCAGCGCCGCCAGGATGAGCAGATTTACCGACGTATCTTCAAGGAAGTCGATCGAGTCCGCGAACAGTGCAACCGATCCGATCACGCGCGCCACTGTGAACTCGACGAAGAAATAAGCGAGATTGAGCAGCACCACGATCTGCACGGCTCTTCGGAAACGAGGATCAGCAGTAGTCATTCGTCAGTTTTGCGCAAATTCGCTTTCCCAATGTCGGGGATGATCTCGCGTTCCGCCTCCCGCGCTTGCGCTTGGGAGTTTTGACGGAAAATGATCCCCCCCGGACGGATTTGTCTGGCGAAAACTGGTCGGGGAGACAGGATTCGAACCTGCGACATCCTGCTCCCAAAGCAGGCGCGCTACCGGACTGCGCCACTCCCCGACACTCATTTTGCCGCCTCGCCGATGTCCGGTGGTGGGCCCGGCAGGATTCGAACCCGCGACCTAGCCGTTATGAGCGGCCAGCTCTAACCACTGAGCTACAGGCCCATCATGGGCAGCGATGCTGGCTGCGCGCCCTACAATGGCTTCCCGCCATATACAAGCGCCTGCGCGGCCTTAATGCGCGTTTTCGCGTGGGCTGCGCTCGGGCTTGCGTTCGGGCCTGCGATCGGGATTGCTGCGCGCATCCGGCCTAGTGGACATGGCGCGCTTCATCGGAATGGTGAGGCTTATACGGCCGTCCAGTTGCACCAGATCGCCGCCTGCGGCCCGCGCCTCGGCCCGCGCCAGCCGCAGGCTGAAACCCACCCCGAAGAAACCTGCGCTCAAACCGCCCGAAGCCGCCTTCGCCCGCGCGGCAAACACGTCGGCTTCGGCCACCATGTGTGCCGACAGATCGCATATGAGCCGGGCCGCGCCATGCTGAAGGGCAAGGCTCACTTCCAGCGATTCGCCCGCCGAACATCCGCTCGCCAGCGTCGCCAGCACGCGCCACACCAGCGCTTCGGCCTCCTCCTCGGCCAGGGCGACAAGTACCGGAGTATCCGGCAGCGGAGCGAGGTCAAAACCCGCCATTCGTGGCGAGAGCACCTGCTGCAATTGGTTGATCATCCGTTCGACCAGCGCGGCCAGATCGCATTCGCCCTGCGTCAGCACCAGTGCGCCGGATTCGAGCCGCGCCAGCCGCTCGAGCTCGTCGAACCCGGCGAGGATGCGCGCCGCGTCGCCCGCGATGTTTGCCGCCAACGCGCGGTATTCGTTGGGCGCGGGGCCGAACAATTGCTGCTGGATCACCTCGGCAAAGCCTTGCAGCGCGTTTACAGGGGTGCGCAGCTCATGGAGCAACTGCCGGATACGGTCGGCTTCGCGCGCTTGCGGCGTAAGTTCGAGCGCGGCAGGCGCAGGCTTGCGAAAGCGTCCGATGTAGCCCTGGAAGTGCCCGCTTGCGCCTGAAAACCGTGGCTGCGCATCGATGATCCACTGCCCTTCGATTGCCGGGGCGCCTTCAAGGTCGATCGCGCAATGTTCGATCGGCTGGCACGCCGAGAATGCGCGGATGAGCGGGTCGCGCGAGCCGTCCGAGCCCAGCCTGCGCGGCGGGAGCAGGCGCTTGCCGACCACCATTGGTGCAACTTCGTCTTCGGCCCATTCGATCCGGCTCGCGGCATCGGCGACGAAGCCGAAACCGGCGATGCTGCGCTGCCTGACCGGCGGCTCTTCCTCGAGCGGCAGGCGCGGCGAGCTTTCGTTCGAAATCGGCGGGCGGTCCTGATGCTCGCGGCGGAACTGCGCGATCCGTTCGACCAGCGCGGAGATTTCGGACTTTTCGGCCGCTGACGTTGGGGGGGGAGGGCCGGTTTCGAGGGCCTCGGTCAGGTCGAGGACATCGGGTTCTTCGCGGTGTTCGGCCTGCAAAGCGGTGAAGAACACCCCCTCGCGCGATTCTTGCGCAACGAAGGTGTCGAGCACGCCCGGTTCCTGCGGGGCCTCGTGCGGCGGGTCCTCGCGCTGCGGCTCGGGCAGGCCGCGATCGCCGATCCCCAGCCGTTCGAGGATTTCTGCGATTTCGGGCGGCAGGTCGCGCCGCAGCCGCAGGAATCCGCGTGCGTGGACGGGGAGACGCAGGATCAGTTCGCGCCAGTCTTCTGCCTCGAGGTCGGCGCGGGCAAGCGCGGCAGCGGCGACGCGCGGGTGATCCTCGGCCAGCCGTGCCGCCAGTTCGGTGCTGCGAAAGCGCCAGCCCGGCTCGCGGATCATCGCGGCCCGCTCGGCCGCCGGGATCTGCTCGGCCAAT
>PNJY01000014.1 GCA_013822125.1 Erythrobacter sp.
TTCGCGCAGAACCACCAGCCCCCCGGCAAGTCCGATGCCGGCAAACAGGGCAATGATGAGATTGATCGTGAGATCGGGGGAGACTGGTCGGCTCGGAACATCGGCCTCGTCCAGGCGCGTGACGGCGCCGGTCTGCACGTTGGCCGCAGTCGAAATTTCGTTGAAACGGGCCAACAGGCTTGCCATCTGGTTGCGCAGCGCCGCGGCTTCGCGATCCAGCAGGTTGAAGCGCACGCGCCGGTCCTGCTCGCTCAGCGATGCGCCCGAAGCTGCGTCAAGCTCTCTTCGCAGCGCCTGCTCCTGACGCGCAGCCACTTCGTATTCCCGGCGGATCGAATTCTTGATGTCGGCCCCGATCCGTGCCGCTTCGGCATCGGTGCTGGCCAGCTGAGCAATGAGTTCGGCCACCGCAGGGTAGGAGTCGTCGTAGCGCTGGCGAAGGTCGGACAACTGGCGCATTAGATCCGCCTTCGTCTGTTCAAGCTGCTGCATGACAAGACTGGACTGTACTTCGCGGACCTGTTCTGGCGGGGCATTGGCGATTGCCATCCAGCGCTGCTCGGCAACGATCCGTTCGGCGCGAGCGCGGACATAGCTGTCATTCACGTTGGCCAGATTGCTGCCGGTGACGGTAGGGCCGTAAAAGGTGCTGTAGGCACCAAGGAAATCGTTGGCTCCCGCCCCGGTCGTCTGGTTCACGATCCCATTACGTCTGGCATATTCGTTTGCCGCGAGTTCCGCTTCCTGCACGCGGACGCGCAACTGGTCGATCTGGGTCTGGAGATATTCCTGCGCGTATCTATTGGTCTCAAGATTGCGCTCGGCATCCTCGCGGACGAAGGCATCGGCGTAGGCATTGGCAACTCGTGCAGCGATTGCAGGATCGCCCCATCGAAAGCGGATCGGGACGATCCGGTTACTGAGGGGTATCTCCGCGTCCACATTGGCATGCAACTGGCTGATTGCCAGGACTTCGCGCTGATGGCGCCACGCGGCATCGTCCATCCCCTCGGGGCGGCCGGAGATCACATCCGATCCGAGGAATCCGGCGTCGTTGGCCAGGTTCAGCTTGTCCATGACCCGCCGCGCCATCTTCTTGCTTTCGATGACCGACCCCTGAGTCTCCATGTAGCGATAGACTTCGTTGGTCGCGAGCCCGGGTTCGATATCCTGCCCCTGCACGATGTTGCTGCCCCAGGGATCGATCCGCACGGTTGCAAAGGCTTCGTAGATCGGCCTGGTGAGCAATGTGGCGATCAAGCCCGCCACAAGGGCTACGCCGATAGTTGCCGCGATCAGCCAACGCTGGCGGAATACTATGCCGCGCAGGTCCGCGGCGGAAAGCAGCGGGAGGCCCATATGGTGGGGGTGCTTGCCCGCTTGAGGCATGAATCGTTCGGCCCAACCCCCGTCCGACGGTGCGTGTGCGGGCTGCGGAACCACATGCTCGTTCATCGCTGCCCTCAGTCCTGAAGATTAGTGAAGACGGCAAAGAATGGCACCGCGCGCAGCACGTCCTGCCAGAACTGCGACAGACTTGACAGGCCCACGACCACACGGTCGCCAGGCTGAATCACCGGGTCGATCATGGTACCTTGCCTTACCGCGCCATAATCGAAACGGGCGACGGCAAGACCAGTGGGAGTATTGCGGAAGATCGCCACCTCGTCGAGCCTGGCAACGCGGCTCGGGCCCTTGGCCAGCGATAATGCCGACGAGAGCCTGGCGCCGGGCTGGAAATCGTACACGCCGGGCTCAACCACCGAACCTTCGACCGTCACCAGATGCGACGAGTATTCGAGCACGTTGACGCTGACCTGCGGGCGCTTGAGGCCCGATGCTGCAAGTCTGCGTGCAATGGCTTCGGCGAATTCGCCGCTGGTTTGCCCCTGTGCCAGGATCGGGCCGGCCAGCGGGACCGAGACCAGCCCATCGGCACCTACCGGCACCCGCTCGATCGAAAGATCGGGTTCGCGAAGAACCCTCACCGAAACGATGTCGGCTGCGCGCAGGCGATAGACTGGGGCGGGATCGACCGCGTAATCGGTCTGCCCAAGTTCGGCGATCACCGTTGCCGCAACGGGTCCGGGCGGCGGAGGTGGAGCGTGGCCGCAGGCCGACAGCAAGCCTGCAACCGACAAGGCCGCAATCGTGCGGATAATTTTACCAACCCCAGGCAGGTTCACTTGGCCGCGCCCCGATCTTTTTTTCAGGCAGGCTGCTTAAGGCAGGCGCCCCGCGCGGGCAACCGCCGATGCCGTGAAGGTTCAATGAAGTGTTAGACTTATCGACAGCTGCGCGGGCGGAGTGTGTGGATGCCAGGGAAATTCGGGGCAATTTGCGACTTCGGCTTCGGGCTGATGCCCGAATCGGGGAGTGGAGGTGGGCGGCATATGAGTGGACCTTCGGCGTTCGGCCTGGTTGCGGCGGGGCTATACTGCGCGGTGGGCGCAGTAGCGGCGATTGCGGCCGGGCGGGCGCAGATCAGCGGGCAAGTGCCGCAACATGGGCGGCTGTGGCTGCTGGTGGCCCTGGTTTTCGCCCTGCTGGCGCTGTCGCGTGTGACGATGGCAGAGGATTGGCTGCGCGAATGGCTGCGCACCGAGCTTCAAAGCAAAGAGCTGTATGATCGCCGCCGCACCCTGCAATTGCCGCTGGCCTTGCTGACTATGGTTGCCGCCTTCGCAGGCCTGTTTTGGTGGTTCGCAACCTGGCGCAGAATTGCCGGGCGCCGCCGCGAGCGCATGGTACACCTGGCCCGGCTGGCGCTGGTCGTGATGGGGGCGCTGATCGTGGTGCGCGTCATCTCGTTTCACGTCATCGACGGCTGGCTTCATTCGGGCCCGCGGTTGAACTGGTGCCTCGACATCGGTTCCAGTCTGGTGGCCGGCCTGGCTGCGCTACGTTATGCGTCGATGCCCGGGGTCAGGGGAGGCGGTGGCTGAAACGGCGCATGCGATTTGGCTAGAATCCCGGCGATTCGTCTTGCCGCCATGCCGTCGCCATAGGGATTGTGTGCCCGTGCCATGGTCTGGCGAGCAGCGGTGTTATCGAGCAATCGGTTGACCTCGGTCACGATGCGAGAACTGTCGGTGCCGACCAGCCTTGCGGTGCCCGCTTCGATGCCTTCCGGCCGCTCGGTCGTGTCGCGCAGAACCAGAACCGGCTTGCCCAGGCTCGGCGCTTCCTCCTGCACACCGCCGCTGTCGGTTAGCACGATTTCGCTCTGTTCTAGCAAGTGCACGAAGCTCGGGTAGTCAAGCGGATCGACGAGCGCGATCGCGCTTTCGCCTCCGAGCGTCTGGCGCATCACGCTGGCGACTTGCGGATTGGGGTGGAGCGGATAGACGATTCCCACATCGCTGCGCGCGGAAATGGCCTTCAGTCCGGCGGCGATCCCCAGCATTCCCTCACCCAGACTTTCGCGGCGATGGGCGGTTACGGTGATGATTCGCCGACCCACAAAGCGGTTCAGCGTCGGCGCAATCGGGGTGGACAGTTCCGGATCCGCCGCAACCCGCGCGCGCATCTGCAACAGGGCATCGACCACCGTATTGCCGGTGACGTGGATGGAAGCATGCGCGATATTTTCGCGCCGCAAGGCCTCAGCCGCAGCCTCTGTTGGGGCGAAATGCAGATCGGCGATGGTTCCCGCGACCTGTCGGCTCACTTCTTCCGGCCACGGCGAATAGATGTCGCCGCTGCGCAAGCCCGCCTCAACATGAGCCACAGGAATGCGGCGGAAATAGCAGGCCAGCGCCGACATCATGGTGGTCAAGGTATCGCCGTGAACCAGCACGCGCTGCGGCTTTTCGCGGTCGAGAAGCTCGCCGAAGCGGGTGAGGATACGTGCCGCCAGATTGTCGAGCGATTGGCCCGTCTGCATCAGGTCGAGATCGAAGTCGGGGGCGACGTCCCACAGCGAAAGGACCTGGTCGAGCAGTTCGCGGTGCTGCGCGGTCACGGCCACGCGCACGTCCAACGTTCCGGTTTCGCGCAGCGCGGCAACCACCGGCAACATCTTGATCGCTTCAGGGCGTGTGCCGAAAGCGATCAGGATCTTTTCCGGAACGAAACTGCGACCGTGCACTGGCGGATCAGAATGCCAGCTCGCCGGTTTCCACGAAACGCGCGACCGCCATCAACAGGCTCCGGCCCGGATTCGGACCCAGCGGCAGCCGAAGCTCGGACCTGAGGCCGCGCCGCAGCGCCTGCTCGAGTTCCTCGCGATCGGTTGCCACGCAGACACCCTGGCGGCTGGTCAGTGCGCTGGCGGTTGCATGCTGATGATCGTTGCGGTGTTCCCCCAGCCCGGCGCTGCGCGGAAACACGATCAGCGGCTTGCGATATTTCTCCGCTGCAAGCACGGTGCCTATACCGGCATGCCCGACGATAACCCTGGCGTTCTCGACCAGTTCGAAGAATCGGCCTGGCTCCAACATTCGGTGATATTGCATGTTGTGCGGGACGAAGCTTCCTGCGCCGATCTGCGCCACCACCGGGGTCGGCAGATGCGGGGCGATCTCATCCATGATGCCGATCAGCCGGTCAAAGCCGAGCTGAGTGCCAACCGTGACCAGAATCACAAGACCGCGCCTGCATAATGCACTGTCCGTTCTTGCGCGAGGTGCTGCCACTGTGTGAGGCAGCGGTGGGCGATGCGCATGGCAAGCCGCCCGGAGAGAGACAGCCGGTCGGCATTGGCAATGCTGTCGATCCACAGCGTCCTGGCGCCCATCAGGCGGCCCCAGAAAATGCAAAGCAGGCCCGGCGCGGCCCCGGTCGAGATCACTATCTGTGGGCGCAGCCTGGCGATCAGCAAGGCAGAGCGAACCGTGCACTGAAGCGTTCTCAGCGGCTGGCGTAGGTTGCAGTCGGGAAGGAGTCGCACGCTGACCGCGCCGATTTCATGTACGGACACCTTGCTGGTTGTGGCGAAGTGAATTTCGTGTCGGCCAAATGCATCGCGCAGGAGCATCAGTTGCTCCCAATGCCCGCCGCCCGAGGCGACAGCCAGAACCCTCATCATGCGCCCTCACCATTTTTTCTTTTCGCCGAGGCGGTGTTAGCTGTGCAACCGAGGCGGCGTTAGTTTACGACCGGGGCGGTGGCTAATGCAGCATTAGCCCTAAAGTCAATCCGCTTGGTGTCCAACATCCCCTTGAAACTACGGCCGCACCGCGCCATGCAGACCGCTGGAAAAGGAAATCTCGCATAATGAACCGAAGCGACGGTCCGCTGACCGGCCTCAGGGTCGTCGAATTCACCGGCATCGGGCCGGGGCCGCATGTGGCCATGCTGCTCGCCGACATGGGGGCGGAAGTGGTGCGGATCGAACGGGTGGGCGGGCAGTCGCTCAACCGCGTCGTCGAGCGGGCAAGGCACCGGGTCGAGGTCGATCTCAAGACTGCGCAAGGGCTGGCCCTGTGCCGCGACGCGGCGGCGCGCGCCGATGTGCTGATCGAGGGTTTTCGCCCTGGAGTGATGGAGCGGCTGGGGTTGGGGCCGGACGAACTTCTCGCCGCCAATCCGCGTCTGGTCTATGCGCGGATGACCGGCTGGGGGCAGGCCGGCCCGCTGGCGCAGGCAGCCGGGCACGACATCAATTACATCGCCGTAACCGGCGCGCTCGATGCAATCGGCCGCGCCGGCGAACTGCCGATCCCGCCGCAGAACCTGGTGGGCGATTTCGGCGGCGGCTCGATGTATTGTGCGTTTGGCATCCTTGCCGCGCTTTACGAGCGCGAACGTTCGGGCAAAGGGCAGGTGGTCGATGCCGCAATCGTCGATGGCGCGACCAGCCTGATGAGCTTCTTTTCCGGCCTGCCCAAATCGGCCATTCGCACCACCACCCGCGGCAGCGGCCTGTTGAGCGGCGCGGCGCATTTCTATCGCTGTTACGAATGCGCCGATGGCCGCGAGGTGGCTGTGGGGGCGATCGAGCCGCAATTCTATGCCGAACTGCTGGCGAAAAGTGGTGCGCCCGCTGATCTGGCCCAGGGGCAAATGGAACCGGCCAACTGGAGCGAATACGGCGAACGTCTGGCGACGCTGTTCAAGACCCGGACCGCGGCCGAATGGTGCGAACTGCTTGAAGGCTCCGATGCCTGTTTCGCGCCGGTGATGACGCTGGAAGAGGCGCGCGATCATCCGCACATGAAGGCGCGCGGCACCTATGAAGAACGCGGCGGAGTCTGGCATAGTGCACCGGCGCCGCGCTTCAGCCGGACGCCAGGGACGATTCGTGACAGCGCAACGGACGGGGCCGACGTTATCGCCCGCTGGCAGGCACTGGGCTGAGAAAGGGGGGCAAATGGCCGGAAAATTCTTCGACGAATGGCAGATCGGCGACCGGATCGAGCACCCGATCCGGCGCACCGTGACCGAGACCGACAACCTGCTGTTTTCGACCATGACGCACAATCCGCAGCCCCTGCACCTCGATGCCGAGGCTGCCAGGGCAAGCGAATTCGGTCAGATACTGGTCAATTCCACCTTCACATTTTCGCTTCTGGTGGGCCTGTCGGTGGGGGAAACCACCTTGGGGACGCTGGTCGCCAATCTCGGGTTCACCGATGTCGTTACCCCCCGGCCGGTGTTCATTGGCGATACTCTGCGCGCGGTCAGCGAAGTGAAAGAGCTTCGGGCGAGCAAATCGCGTCCCGAGGCGGGCATCGTCACCTTCGTGCACGAGGCGATCAACCAGCGCGGCGAGGTCGTTTGCCGCTGCGAGCGCAGCGCACTGCTGTTGCGCAGGCCGTCCTGACGTTACGGCATGGCGGGTTGCCGAATGAGTGGTTGACGATCCCACTCAGAGCCGCACAAACTGGTGCGCGAGAGTCCCGAGGAGAGGGAGCGGAAAATGCGAAATGGTATGGTTTACGCCGCCACGCTAGTGGCGGGCGCGGCGCTGCTTGCCGGTTGCGACAAGGCTACGAGCATTCCCCAAGAGGCGCGCGGTGACGGCGAAGGGACGATCGAACTCGCCGAATATCCCGACAGGCCCTATTGGGGCGATACCCATCTCCACACCGACAATTCGATCGATGCCTTCGGTTTCGGGGTCAGGCTGGGGCCGGAAGAAGCGCTGCGTTTCGCCAGCGGTGAAGAGGTAACCTCGACCACCGGGGTCAAGGCGCGGCTGGCGCGCCCGCTCGATTTCCTGGTCATCGCCGATCATTCGGACGGGCTGGGCGCGACCCGGCGGCTCTACGACGCGCCGCGCCTGCTGATCCGCGATGCCACGTTGCGGCGCTGGCACGACATGATGCACGAAAGCCCGCAGCAATCGCAGCGCGCGGTGGCCGAATTGATCACAGCCGCTGCCAATGGCACTCTGCCCGATGGGTTGACCGAGGATCCGGAAGCCCAGGCAGAGGCGACGCGCGATATCTGGACGACGCAGCTTGAGACGCTCGACCGCTACAACCGGCCGGGCAAGTTCACCGCGCTCGCGGGCTTTGAATGGACGCTGATGCCCGATGGCAACAACCTCCACCGCGTGGTGATGTTCCGCGATGGCAGCAACCGGACCAGGCAGGTCGTCCCCTATGCCTCGATCGATACGCGGGTGGAGCAGTTGTGGGACTACATGGATGCCTATGCGAAGAAAACCGGCGGGCAGGTGCTGGCTATCCCACATAATTCCAATGTTTCCAACGGATTGATGTTCGAACTGACCATGCCCGACGGCGGGGCGATGACCGCCGAATATGCGAGGCGGCGCGCCAGAGCAGAGCCGATTGTCGAAATCACGCAGATCAAGGGTGACAGCGAAACGCACCCGCTGCTCTCGCCCAACGACGAATTTGCGAGCTTCGGCGTTGCGGGCTGGGAGCTGGGTAATCTGCCGTTGACGCAAAGGGCGACGCCCGAAATGGCGGGCGGCAGCTACATCCGCGAAGCCTTGAAGCGCGGGCTCTCGATCGAGGAGCAGCTGGGCGTTAATCCCTATGCGTTCGGGGTGGTCGGATCGACCGACAGCCACACTTCGCTGGCGACTGGTGACGAAGACAACTTCTTCGGCAAGCACACCGGCAACGAGCCTGCGATCAAGAACCGCTCGCTCGCGTCGCAGAACCTGGGCACCCGCGAAGGCCGCTTCGGCTGGCACTATCTGGCAGGCGGATATGCCGCTGCGTGGGCGCGGGGCAACACCAGGGCCGAAATCTTCGACGCCTTCCAGCGGCGCGAGGTCTATGCTACCACCGGCCCGCGCATGGTGGTGCGGCTGTTTGGCGGTTTCGACTTCACCGAGTCCGACTGGACGGGCGACTGGGTGCGCGCGGGTTACAAGCGCGGCGTCCCCATGGGTGGCACCCTGAAGGACAAAGGCAAGGTGCCGGTGTTCCTCATCTCTGCGCTCAAGGACCCCGATGGAGCCAACCTCGACCGGGTGCAGATGGTCAAGGGCTGGGTCGATGCATCGGGCGAGCTGCACGAGCGGGTCTATGACGTGGTGTGGAGCGACATGAACAAGCGCGCGCGCCGCAGCGGCAAGGTGCCCGCGGTTGGCGATACGGTTGACCGCAGCACGGCGACTTATACCAACTCCATCGGTGCAGCCGAGCTGCGCAGCGTGTGGCGCGATCCCGATTACCGACAGGGGCAGCGCGCGTTCTATTACCTGCGCGTGCTCGAAATCCCGACCCCGCGCTGGACGCTTTATGATGCAGTGCGCTTCGGGATCAAGCTACCCGCAGACGCAATGGCCGATGCAGTGGCGCAGGAACGCGCCTACTCCTCGCCGATCTGGTTGAAACAGAAGAAGCACAAATGAAGGGCGCGCGGTGAGGCGGCCGGACTGGACTGGCGAACCGCTGGTTCATTTCCTCGTTGCCGGGGCAGTGATCTTTGCCTTGTTCGCCTGGCGCGGCGAAGTGGCGGACCCGTCCAGCCGGACGATCTCGGTCGATCGCGAGCAGCAGGCGCAGATCGCGCTCGGCTTCGAGCGGATGATGCAGCGCCCGCCCACCGATGCCGAACTCGATAGTCAGATCGAGCGTTTTGTGCGTGATGAGGTGCTCTATCGCGAGGCGCTGCGGCTGGGGCTCGATCGCGACGACGCGGTGGTGCGGCGGCGGCTGGCGCAGAAGATGGACATGCTCGCCAGCGCGCAGGCCGAAACCGCGCGGCCATCCGACGCAGTGTTGCATGCGTGGCTCAGGGCGCATCCTGAGCGCTTTGCCGACGAGACGCGCTACTCGCTCGATCAACTGTGGTTTGCCAGCGAGACAGCAGCCAGCATGGCAGTTGAAAAGGTAAACGGCGCGAACGACTGGCAGCAGCTTGGCCAGCCGATCAGTCTGCCGGCAAGCCTTGACCAGGCGGCGCGCGACGAGGTGCTGGCGCGCTATGGCGAACAATTCTTGGCCGGGATCGACCGGCTTGATCCGGGGGAGCAGTGGCAGGGGCCGGTGCAGTCGGGATTCGGCTGGCATCTGGTGCGCCTGCGCGCGCGCAAACCGGGAGAGCCGCGCCCCTTTTCCGAAGTTGCAGAGCGGGTCGAGAATGACTGGCGCACTTCCACCATCGCGGTACGCCGCGAAGAGGCCTATCGCCTGCTCCGCGACGCCTATCGGGTCGAGATCGCGCGATGATCCGCCTGCTGGCGGCGCTGGCTATGCTGTTGGTGCTGGGCTGGCAGGGCTTGCTGGCAACGCCCGCGCGCGCCGACGAACTGCGCCCCGTCGCAATTGACTTCACCGAGACGGAAGCAGGGCGCTGGTCGCTCGACTGGAAGCAGCCGATCGCCAGCCCCGGTCAGACCGAACTGGCGGTGCCGCAACTGCCCGCGAACTGCCGCATCATCGGCGAACCGGAGCGCAGGCCAGCGGCGATGGCGCTGATCGGTCATGCCGAAGTAGCCTGCACGGGCGAAGTCGCGGGCGGCATCGTTGCCTTGCCGCAGCTGGCCGGGGGAAACGATGCGCTGCTCAGAGTCGCGCCGCTTGGTCGCCCTGTGCAAAGTTTCCGCCTGACTGCGCAGGTGCCCTCGGCAACCATCCTCGCCCGGTCCGGCGCATGGCAAGTGTTCCTGACTTATCTGCTTATCGGCACCGAGCACATCCTGCTGGGCTGGGACCACCTGCTGTTTGTGATCGCACTTGTGCTGCTGGTCAGGGGTGGCTGGCCCGTGATCAAGGCCGCCACTGCATTCACTGTGGCCCATTCGGTCACGCTGGTGGCGGCGACGCTGGGCTATGCCGGGCTGCCGCAGCGCCCGGTTGAAGTGCTGATCGCGCTTTCGATCGTGTTCCTCGCAGTCGAACTGGCGCGCGGCAGGCGCGATACCTGGACCCGCCGCTGGCCGTGGGTGGTCGCATTCGCCTTTGGCTTGCTCCACGGATTCGGATTCGCCGGCGCGCTGCGCGACATCGGCCTGCCCGAAGGCGAAGTTCCTGCTGCGCTCCTCGCGTTCAATCTGGGGGTGGAAGCGGGACAGCTGCTGGTAATCGCAGCGGTGCTGGCGGCACGGGCGATCGTGACCCGGCTTGCACCCAAGGCCGAGGTGCCCGCGCTCAAGCTCGCGACCTACGCCATCGGCATCACCGCGTCCTATTGGCTGATCGACCGGCTTGTGAGCTGATCCGGGCTTCCGCCCAGCGCCTGCCACAGCAGCACCCGCGCTCGCCGGGCGCGGCCCAAAGCAGCGGCCGCACGCTCGCCGCTGGCATCGGCGGCGCGCCTTGCCTCGAGCACGGTGAGGAAATCGGCGAGGCCCGCCCGATAGCGGGTATCGGCAAGCGCTGCCGCACGCTCGAGCTGTGCGCTTTCTTCCAATGCGGCCCCCGCCTCGGCATCGCCCGCTGCGACCAGCCCATAGGCGGCTTCGGCCTCGCCCAAACCGGCGAACACAGCACCGCGATAGGCGGCGAAGGCAGCCTGTTTGTCGGCAGCGGCACCGTCGATCTCGGCCTCGATCCGCCCGAAGTCGATCAGCGGCGCGGCCAGCCCTGCGCCCAGTGAACCGACCAGCGCATCGCTTTCGAAGAGCGAGGAAAGATTGAACGACAACAGCCCCAGCGCTGCCGATAGCGTCAGGCGCGGGAAGCGCTGCCGGGCCGCCACTGCGAGATCGGCGTCCGCCGCCTGCAACCGGGCCATGGCGGCGAGTACGTCGGGCCGGTTCTGAAGCAGATTGGACGGCGCGGCGCGAGCGGGCGACGGAAGGGCATCAACTGCGGCGGGCAGGGCCAGCGCCGCTGCTACGGCCTCGCCATCAACTGCAGTGAGTGTCACCAGCCGCCCGATCAGCCTTGCCCGTTCGCTGCCGAGCGCGGCGAGGCGGCTTTTCGAAGCACTTGCCGCAGCTTCTGCGCGGACGCGGTCGAATCCGGGGGCGAGCCCTGCCTTCTCCCGGCTTGCGGCCAGCGCGGCCAGCCCTTCGGCAGCGGCGAGATCTTGCCGCAGCGCCGCCTCGCGCGAGGCGAGGCTGCGCCAGTCGATTACGCTGCCCGCGATTTCCGACAACAGCGCCACACGCACCCCGTGCGCTTCCCATTCGGCGGCATCGAGCCGGGCATTGGCAGCGCGCGTCTGCGCCTTGATCCGCCCGAACAGGTCGGCATCCCAACTCGCGGTGAGATTGGCAGAATAGGCGACGCGTTCGGTATCGAGCGCGATGCCGCCGGGCAGATTGCTGCCGATCTGGCTGGGACTGGTTCGCACCCCGGTGACCGATGCATCTGCTGAAATGGAGGGCAGTTGTTCGGCCCGTGTGCGCGCCGCCCCCGCGCGGGCCGCCTCGACCCGGGCCAGCGCCTGCCCGAGTTCGGGGGATTGCGTCAATGCCTGCGCTGCAAGCGCTCCATAGGCCGGATCGTCAAGGGGCAGAAGCGCAGCGACGCCCGCTCCCCCGCCGTCCGGATCGTGGAAGAACTGCCCGGGCAGTACGGGCGTTGGCGTGGCGATTTCAGGTGCGGGACCCGCGGCGCATGCCGCCAGCGGCAATGCCAGCAGCGCGGCGGCGATATTCCGGTGCGCAGTCATTTGTCCTGTCCGTTGCCGGCCGGAATATAGGCATCGACCTGCTGGCCGACGCGAAACTGCCCGCGCGCCGTATCGGGCAGGGCATAGATCAGCTGCATCACCCGCACATCGACCCGTTCCTGCGCCGAATTGGTGAGCGAGCGCTTGGGCACCACCAGCGGCTCGGCGCGGACAAAACTGGCTTTGACCTGGCGCTCGGCCGCCCCGCGCGGTGAAACCACCGCCGGTTTGCCCAGCGCCACGCGCGCGGCGTCATCCTCGTCGATGTCGATCCTGATATGCAGCGGGCGCGTTTCGCCCATGCGGATAAAGGGTTCGCTGTTGGTTCCGGTGGTCGAGACATACTCGCCGGGGCGGATATTGACCGCGAGAATCTCGCCCGCGATCGGTGCACGCACCACCAGCCGCGACAGTTCGGTGCGGGCGCTCGCCGCCTGCGCCTCGGCAGCCGCGAGACGCGCGCGCGCGAGCGCGAGCCGGGAGGCTGCGGCCTCTTCCTCGCCCTCGGCGCGGATCACTTCGGAGCGCGAGACTGCGGCAGGATCGGCGATCGAACGGTACAGGTCGAGCTGGCGGCGCGCCGTATCGCGCGCGCTGGCAGCTTCGCCGATCGCCGCGCGTGCTTCGGCGACGGCGGCCTCAGCTTCGGCAAGCCGGGCCTGTGCAGCACGCTGATCGACTACGAACAGTGTCTGCCCGCGTGCGACGAATTCGCCGGGCCTGACGCGCAGTTCGGTTACGAGGCCGGGCAACGCAGTGCCGATGTCGATGATCTCGCTTGCCGGTTCGACCACGCCAGAGCCCGCCACGCGCGGAGCATTGGCGAGCGCCGCGGGCGCCTGCGGGGGCTGGCGCCCGGGCTCGGAAAGCGAACGATCGGGAACGCCGGTGACGATGAACACCACGGCAAAAAGCAGGCCCGCCACCGCGATAATCGGCAGGACCTTGCGCGAAAAACTCAGGTTGGGGGGTAGCAGAGCCATGTCAGTGTTCCTTCGGCATTTCGCTGCCATCGTGGATTATGCGCCCGTCATCGAGCACCAGTATGCGGTCGGCCAGATCGAAGATGCGGTTGTCATGCGTCACGATCACGCAGGCGCGGTCGGGCGCGACGGCAACTTCGCGCAGCAGGTCCATCACCCTGCGGCCCGAACGCGCGTCGAGCGCAGCTGTTGGCTCGTCGCACACCACCAGCCTCGGCTCGTGCACCAGCGCGCGGGCGATCGCGACGCGCTGCTCCTGCCCACCCGATAGCTGGCCGGGAAGCTTGTCGGCCTGATCGGCGATGTTGAGTGCGTCGAGCATCTCGATCGCGCGGCGGCGCGCCACCTGCCGGTCGATCCCCTGGGCGATCAACGGCACAGCGGCGTTGGAGGCGGCATCGATCGAGGGGATGAGGTTGTACTGCTGGAAGATGAAACCGATGTTCTGCAACCGGAAATCGACCAGCGCATCGTCGCCCAACGCATAGATATCAGTGCCGAAGATCCTCACTTCGCCCTCGGTCGGCCACAGGATCCCGCACATGATCGAGATCAGCGTGGTCTTGCCCGATCCGGATTCGCCCACGAGGTAGGTCATCTGGCCCGGGGCGATATCGACATCGATTCCGTGAAGCACGCGGATGGTGTTCTCCCCGGTCACGAATTCGCGCACGATGCCGCGCGCGCATATCGCGGCTTCAGGGCTGCAATCGCGCAAGGGGGCCGCGGCGGCGCTCATCTGAACACCGCCGCCGGTTCGGTCCTGAGGACATTGCGCAAGGCGATCCAGCCGGTCAGCGCGAGGATCAGCGCGACCGCGACGAGGCTGATCAGCGGGATCGGCCAGGGGATGTAGAACCCCTTGAAGGTGGGATTGTTCGAAAAGCCCCAGATGAATGCCACGGTCCCGACGAGACCCAGCGAATAGCCGATCAGACCGACCATTCCCGCCTGCACCGCAACCATACGGCGGATCGTGCGATTGGTCACGCCGATAGCCTTGAGCGCGCCGAACTGCTTGATATTGTCGCGGATGAACAGGCTGAAGGTAAGCCCGACGATCGCCACCCCGACGATGAAGCCGAGCGCCACGGTGATGCCGAAATTGAAGGGAATGCCGGTGTTCTCGATGATGAAATCGATCCCGTCCTGGGCAAACTGGTCGCGTGTGCGCGCCTTGAGCCCCGTCTGCGCCTCGATCCGCGCAGCCAGGTCGTCGGGGGCGACGCCCGGCGCGGCTCCCGCGATCACCAGGCTCATCCGGTTGCGCGTACCCGGAACATAACGCAGCGCCTGCGAATAGGTGGTGTAAAGCACGGCGGTGCTGGTGAAGCTGGGAATGGCATCTGCCATGCCGCGAATTATCGCGCGCTGGTCGTTCAATTCGAGCCGCTGGCCCACCGGATCGATCTCGCCGAACATTCGCCCCGCGCCGACATCGTCGATGATAACCGTATCGGGGATCGAAAGATCATCCCTGGTGCCGATCAGGAGGCCTTGCGGCAGGCCGATCAGCGTGGCATCGTCGACCCCGATGATCGCCACCTGCTCGAGATCGCCCTGCTGCGTGCGCACCGCGGCATTGGCGCGCAATTGCGGCACTGCCCAGGCGACGCCGGGGACGGAGCGGACCTGGTCTAGAGCGGTCGAAGGTAACGGGAAGATCACGTCGGTGGTGCGGCTGACCGGGTCCATCACATAGACCTCGCCGCTGGCATTGTTGTAAACCCCGCTGGCCCCGCGTTCGATCAGATTGACGAACAGCACCAGCTGCTGCGTGATCAGCAGCGTCGAAAAGCCGATACCGAACAACAGGCCAAAGAACTTGATCCTGTCGCCGGTGAGCATGCGGATGGCGATCCAGAGCAAGACGAGGGGACCTTTATCGTTGCGGGGGGCTTGCGCATGGGCGGCGCTTGCCCCATTATTGAACGGTGTCGTTTAATTGAACGGAGCGGTTCATTTTGTCAAGTGAGCATTGCACGGACAATTCGCTGCCTGCCGCGCCCGCGCGCGGTAGGCCAGTCGATGCCGCCAAGCGCGAGGCGATAGTGGCGGCGGCGGCGCAGTGCTTCTTCGATCAGGGCTATGCGGCCAGTTCGATCGAACAGATTGCGGCCAAGGCCGGTGTTTCCAAGGTCACGATTTACAACCAGTTCGGTGAAAAGCGCGCGCTGTTTGCCGCTGCGGTCGAGCATGAATGCGCGAAGATTCGCGGCATGCTCGAGATCGGCCAGGCTTGCGGCGGCTCGTTGCGCGAGCGGTTGCATATAATCGGCGAGACGATGACGGCTTTCATCGGCAGGCCCGAAATGGTCCGGTTCGACCGGCGCCTTGCTGCCGAAACCGAGCGCGATCCGCAGATCGGCCTCGCCTTCCTCAATGCGGGACCTTATCGCATGAAGGCCGCGTTTGCCGCGTTGCTCGGGGCGATGGTGGCGCAGGGCGAGCTCGAGATTGCCGATTGCGCGCTTGCGGCGGAGCAATTCGTTTCGATGTGCAAGGGCGTCGGCGATCTCGAACGCCGCTACGGCCAGCCGCTCGACCCGGCGGCCGACGCTGCGCGCGTGGATGCGGCGGTAAATCTTTTTCTCAGAGGCTATGGCAAGGGCTGATCCTGTCGGACGCCCGCGCGCGCGTTATCTTGCCATTCACCAAGGCGATCCTACATTGGCCAGGTTGAAAGGAATCTGCCGCGATGAATGACCAGGACGATCCGCGGGGCCCCAATCCCGAAGGCCCCAATCCGCTGATCAGGAACCTGCTGATCTGGGGCGGCGTATTCATGGCGCTGCTGCTGGCGGTATCGATGTTCAGTTCTGCGGCGCAGGCGCCCGGATCGCAGATCGCCTATTCCGATTTCCGCGACAAGGTGGCCGAAGGATCGGTCGCCGAGGTGAGAATCTCGGAAGAAATGATCGTCGGCACGCTGAAGAACAAGGAAGCCTTCAGCACCATACCCGTTGCCAACGACCCGGATCTCACCAGGCTCCTCGACGACAATGGTGTGAAATATGCTGGCCTCGAGAAGGAAGAAATGGGCGTATTCGCCTATATCCTGATCCAGTCGCTGCCTTTCCTGCTGATCCTGGGCATCGCCTTCTTCGCGTTGCGCCAGGTCCAGAAGGGCGGCGGCGGCGGAGCCATGGGCTTCGGCAAGAGCAAGGCCAAGTTGCTGACCGAGCGGCAGGGCCGCGTCACCTTTGCCGATGTCGCGGGGATCGACGAGGCGCGCGAAGAGCTTGAGGAGATTGTCGAGTTCCTCAAGGATCCGCACCGCTTTGCCAAGCTGGGCGGGCAGATTCCCAAGGGCGCGTTGCTGGTCGGCAGCCCCGGCACCGGCAAGACTCTGCTCGCGCGCGCAATTGCGGGCGAGGCGGGCGTACCTTTCTTCACCATTTCGGGTTCTGATTTCGTCGAGATGTTCGTGGGCGTTGGCGCCAGCCGCGTGCGCGACATGTTCGAACAGGCGAAGAAGAACGCGCCGTGCATCGTTTTCATCGATGAAATCGATGCCGTGGGCCGCCACCGTGGGCATGGCCTTGGCAATTCTAACGACGAGCGCGAGCAGACGCTCAATCAGTTGCTGGTCGAGATGGACGGGTTCGAGGCGAACGAGGGCATCATCATCATTGCCGCGACCAACCGCCCCGACGTGCTAGACCCGGCGCTGTTGCGCCCGGGCCGTTTCGACCGTCAGGTGGTGGTGCCGATCCCCGATATCGAAGGGCGCGAGAAAATCCTCGGCGTGCACATGAAGAAGGTGCCTTTGGCGCCCGACGTCAATCCGCGCACCATCGCGCGCGGCACCCCCGGCTTTTCGGGCGCGGACCTCGCCAACCTCGTTAACGAGGCGGCGCTGCTCGCCGCGCGGCGCAAGAAGCGCCTCGTCGCCATGCAGGAATTCGAGGATGCCAAGGACAAGGTGATGATGGGGGCGGAGCGCCGCTCTATGGTCATGACCGAAGACGAAAAGCGCATGACCGCCTATCACGAGGCGGGCCATGCGATCGTGTCGATCCACGAGCCTGCCTCCGATCCGATCCACAAGGCCACGATCATCCCGCGCGGCCGCGCGCTGGGCATGGTGATGCGGCTGCCCGAACGCGACAACTACTCGTACCACCGCGACAAGATGCTCGCCAACCTGTCGGTCAGCATGGGCGGGCGCGTGGCAGAGGAACTGGTTTTCGGGCACGACAAGGTATCGTCGGGAGCCAGCTCCGACATATCCTATGCCACAGGTCTGGCGCGCAACATGGTCACCAAATGGGGCATGTCGGACAAGCTCGGCCCGCTCCAGTACGAAGAAGCGCAGGACGGCTATCTCGGTTATGGCGGCTCGCAGCGGACGATGCGTTCGGCCGAGACGAACAAGCTGATCGATGCCGAAATCAGAGCCCTGGTCGAAGGGGCGCACAAACGCGCAACAGGGCTGTTGACGAGCCACAGAGACCAGCTGAACCTGCTCGCAGAGGCACTGCTCGAATACGAAACGTTGAGCGGTGATGAGATCACCCACCTGCTCGAGACCGGCAAGGTTGACCGGCCGGACCGACCTTCGGGTCCAACGCTGGTCCAGCCCGTTGCCGGATCGGCGGTGCCCAAGGCAGGCAAGAAGCTCGGCGGCTCGGGAGGCACTGCCCCGCAGGGGGCGTGATCGTCAGCCCCAAAGCCCGATCAGCAGCAGCGCCTGGACAAACAGCACGAGGATGATCGGGATGAACACCGTCAGTGCCACCAGCCGCCACAGCGCCGAGGTCCGCCGCAATTCATAGGCGCCGCGCAGCTGCTTGTAGATATGGACCGGCGGGACCAGCATGCCAGCCAGAAATAGCAGGTTGCCCGGAATGAAGGTCCAGCCCAGAATCCACAAGCCGATATAGTATAAGGTCACGAAGCACAGCGAATAGGTGACAAACACTGCGTGGTCATAGAGCCCGAAGCGGCGCCTCCACAGGAACAGCAGCCACACGAACGGGGTCGAGATCGGGATCAGCAGCCAGCTGAACTTGTAGCTGTTGGCCTTGAGCTTGTAGAGCATCAGCGAGGGGTTTTCGGTCGCCTTGGCGACTCCTTTGTCGAACCACGCCCAGCCGGTCCTCTCGATCGTCACCTGACCGCCGCCTTTGCCATCGTCGTCGAGCACGACCTTGTCTCCCGTGGCAGCGCTCACGCTTGCCACCGATTCCGCCACCGGTTCGGGATCGACGATGTTCGAGAGCTGCAAGGTTGCGAACATTGCGAACACCGCGAACAGGAACAACGCGATCGGTGAGACATACCGCGCGCGATGGCCGTCGATATAGTCACGGGTGAGCTGCCCCGGTCGGAGGGCCAGCATCGGCAGCGTCCGCCACATCTTGCCGTCGAGATGGAGCACGCCGTGGGCAAGATCGTGCAGGAAACCGCCCAGGGTCCGGTGGAGATGGGCGGCCTGGCCGCATTCCCGGCAGTACGGCCCTTCGAGCGGTGTCCCGCAATTGAGGCAATCCTGTTCCGCGAAATGGCCACGAGCAACGGGCGCCTCACCGTGCTTCGGCTCGACTGCCCGCGCGATCGCCGCACCTGCAATGGCGGTCCCGATTGCTTCTGGAATGTCGCTCATGAATCCCCCCATTGCCGAGCTTAGCGCGATGGGCGCAAAGACAAAACCTGGATATCGGCTGGGACTAACGCGAGCGGATCGCGGTCGGCTGCGACGACGCGCGCGCCGACTTCGGGAAAATATGCGACCAGCCCCCCTAGCGGGTACTCAATCTTGCACACCTTTGACCGGCGCAATTGTGGATTGATCTCAGCATGTCCACGCGGAGGCGGAGGATTGCCCCGCCTTGGTGGGACAGGCATTCCGGCTCAGCCGTCGAAATCGCCGTTCAGCGAGGTTGTGCGCGCGGGGGCGGAGGCGGTGATCCGCAGTGCTTCTGCCGACTGGCTGAGCGAGCCGATCTCGTCCGCTTCATCCTCGTCATCTGGCAGGATCTTCTGCAGGCTGACGATGATGCTTTCGCCGAGGTCGCGCGGGAGGATGGTTTCATCGGCGATCTCGCGCAGCGCGACAACCGGGTTCTTGTCCCGGTCGCGGTCGACCGTCAGTTCCGCGCCGCCCGAAATCTCGCGTGCGCGCTGGGCGGCGAGCAGAACCAGATCAAACCGGTTGGGGACCTTGTCGACGCAATCTTCAACGGTAACGCGTGCCATGAAGGCCTCTCATCAAATAAGCTGGGCGGGAAAGCGCGCGAAATAGGTGGGGGGCGGCTGCGAGTCAAGAAATTGCGTTATTGCGGCTTGCACGGCTAGTAGGATCCCGTGACCGAACCGATTGCCATTGCCCCGCGCGGATTGCCCGCGCGCTTTCAGGAGCCGCCGGCGCTGGCGCTCGTGGTGGCGGGTCATGGCCTGCAACTCCTGCCCGGCGGGGCCGAGCGGCTGGCCGCGCTGCTCGAACTGGTCGAGCAGGCTCAGCAAACGGTCGATCTTGCGTTCTATATCTATGAGCCCGATGCCGTCGGGGCGCGGGTCCGCGACGCTCTGGTGCGGGCGGCGGCGCGCGGGGTCAAGGTGCGGCTGGTGGTTGACGGCTTTGGCGCCAATGTTGATGCCGCATTCTTCGCTTCGCTGACTTCGGCGGGCGGGGACTTCCGCATCTTCAGTCAGGGCTGGACGCGGCACTATCTGATCCGCAACCACCAGAAGTTCCTGATTGCCGATGGGAAACAGGCAATGCTCGGCGGGTTCAACATCGCAGACGACTATTTCGCGGGAACCCGCGAAGAGGGCTGGAGCGATCTGGGCCTTGTGATCGAAGGTCCAGTGGTTACGGATCTGGTTCGCTGGTTCGAGAGGCTCTATGGCTGGGTCTCGTGCTCAAAGGCGCCCTGGCATTCGATCCGCATTGCCGTGCGCGATTGGACACCTGGCAACGGCGCGATGCAGGTGCTGATCGGCGGGCCGACGCTGGGCTTGTCAAGCTGGGCGGCAAGCCTGCTGCACGATCTTGGAGGGGGCAGGCGGCTCGACATGATCATCGCCTATTTCTCGCCCGCCGCCGGTTTCCTGCGACGGATTGCCCATATTGCCCGTCGCGGCTCGGCGCGGCTGGTGCTGGCGGGCAAGTCCGACAATGGCGCCACGATCGGCGCGGCGCGGTCGCTCTACAAATACCTGCTGAAACGCGGCACGAAGATCAGCGAGTTCTCGCTCACCAAGCTGCATACCAAGCTGATCGTGATTGACGATGTGACCTATCTCGGCAGTGCCAATTTCGACATGCGCAGCCTCTACCTCAACCTCGAGATCATGCTGCGGATCGACGATGCCGCGCTGGCGGCGCAGTTGCGCGCCTATATCGACCGGCATGCGGCGGCAGCCGTGCCGATCACGCTCGACTGGCACCGCGCCAACGCGGGCGTTGTCAACCGCGTACGCTGGGTGCTCTCGTGGTTCCTTGTGGCGGTGGTGGATTACACCGTGACGCGGCGGCTCAACCTGGGGCAGTAATTTCGACGCTCACCGGTGTGAACGCGTGTGCCGCCCACTCCCTATTCCATCCCGTAATCGCTGTAATCGCGCAGGTTCGGCGAGGTGAACTTGGTGATCTCGCTCTGGAAATGGAGCGGGACATTGCCGGTCGAACCGTGGCGCTGCTTGGCCACGATCAACGTGGCCTTGTTCACCAGCGACAGGTGTTTTTCCACCCATTCATTGTATTTGGCCTGCTGATCCGCGGTACTTTCGGCATTCGGTTGATCGGGCCGGACCGCATCGTGGTAATATTCTGCGCGGAAGATGAACCACACCATGTCGGCATCCTGCTCGATCGACCCCGATTCGCGCAGGTCCGACAGCATCGGGCGCTTGTCCTCGCGCTGCTCCACCGCGCGGCTGAGCTGCGACAGCGCTATCACCGGCACTTGCAGTTCCTTGGCCAGAGTCTTGAGGCCGCGGCTGATTTCCGAAATCTCGTTGACGCGATTGTCCTGCGCGCGGCCACTGCCCTGGAGCAGCTGGAGGTAGTCGACCACGATCAGCCCGATATCGTATCGCCGCTTGAGCCGCCGCGCGCGGGTGCGCAGCGCCGCGATGGTCAGCGCTGGGGTGTCGTCGATATAGAGTGGCAGTTCGGCGAGGCGTTGGCTGGCGAACGACAGCCTCTGGAATTCGTCGCGGCTCAGTTTGCCCATGCGCAGGCTTTCGCTGCTGATTTCCGCCTGTTCGGCCAGGATGCGCGTGGCGAGCTGGTCGGCGCTCATTTCGAGGCTGAAGAAGGCCACCGGTGCGCCATAGTTGAACTCGCCGCCGTCGCGCTGCCACTTGAGGTGCTCTTCGGAGCAATTGAAGGCGATGTTGGTGGCGAGCGAAGTCTTGCCCATGCCCGGCCGGCCGGCCAGGATCACCAGGTCCGAATTGTGCAGGCCAGCGGTCTTCTGGTCGATCACCGCAAGGCCGGTGGTCTTGCCCGAAATTCCGCCGCCCGAATTCATCGCCGCTTCGGCCATCTTGATCGCGATCAGCGCGGCGTCACGGAAGCTTGAGGCATCGTTGCCCACGGTCGCGCCCTCGGCCACGCGGAACAGGTCGGCTTCGGCCTGCGCAACCCGTTCCATCGGTGAAACGGTATCGCTGGTGTCGAGCGCACCTTCGACCAGAGAGCGCCCGACGCTGACCAGTTCGCGCAGCAGCGCCAGATCGTAGATCTGCGCGGCAAGTTCGCCCGGCGCGAGCAGCCCCTGCCCGTCAGCCGTAAGCTGCGCTAGATAGACCGTGCCGCCAAGCGCCGACAGCGCGGCATCGCCTTCGAAATAGGGCTTGAGCGTCACCGGGCTGGCGGTGGCGTTGCGATCCACCAGCTTGAGAATGCGCTCGTAGATTCGCTGGTGCAGCGGTTCGAAGAAATGTTCGGGCCGGATCGGGGTGTGTAACTCCTCGAGCACGCGATTGTCGATCAGCACCGCGCCCAGATAGGCGGCCTCGGCCTCGATATTGGCGGGCAGCGCCTTGGCGGGCACGGCAGAATCATCGGATCGGATCAATAACGTGCTTTGGGGCATGACGTTCTATTGGGCCGGGGGGGAGCGACAAGGCAAGAGCCAACCGGAGCAGACCATGGCATATTCGCCGCACTGCGCTGTGGATAGCGGGGATGACATGCCGAATCGCTTGAAACTGTGTGTGTGCATCTGCGAAAGCAGCAGGCCTGATGTCCGGCAATGCCCCCAAAACCGCTGCGGATCACCGCATAGCGCATATCGCTCTCGATGAAGAGACGATCATCTGGCGCAATGCCGACGTCGAGCAGGAACGGCGCGTGGCGATCTTCGACCTGATCGAGGAAAACACCTTCAGGCCGCTGCGCAGCGTCGAACGCGGTGCCAGTGGCCCATATGACCTGCGCCTGTCGGTCCACGAGGGGCGACTGGTGATGGATATCGCCGATGGCGGCGGGCAGATGCTCGAAACGCTGCTGATCGGGCTGGCACGGTTCCGCCGCCCGATCCGCGAATACTTCGCCATCTGCGACAGCTATTACCAGGCGATTCGCAAGGCTTCCCCGGCGGAGATCGAGACGATCGACATGGCGCGGCGCGGCATCCACAACAATGCCGCCGAACTTCTGCTCGATCGTCTTGAGGGCAAGGTCGAAACCGATTTTGCCACCGCGCGGCGGCTGTTCACGCTGATCTGCGTGCTGCATATCAAGGGTTGAGAGAGGACGGGCGCAGCGTGGCACGAAAATCGAAATCGCGCGCACGTCGCTGGCGGCTCCACTTTGTCGCGCTTCTGGTGCTGACGGCGCTGGTGGGCACCATCTGGTACTGGTGGGACTTGCGCCAATGGGCGCCCGACGAGGCGCTCTACCCCGATCAGGGGGTCGCGGTGGGCCAGCGGCACGGTCTCGTCGGCTTTGCCACCGTGCGCGCGCTGGGCGGCAAGTTCGCCTATCTCGAAGCAAGCCGGGGAGCGAAGGGGCAGGATGCGCGATTCGTTCGCAATCTCGCGGCGGCACGGCGGGCGGGGCTGAAGGCTGGCGCGATCCATGTTTTCGATCCCTGCGTCCGGGCAGACGGCCAGTCGGCCAATTTCGTTCGCGTGGTTCCGCGCGATCCGACCCTGCTGCCTTCGGCGATCGCGCTTGATCGGACGGGAGACGGTTGCGAACGCAAGGTGAGCGACGCCGCCGTCGAAAGCGAGCTTCTGACCCTGATCAACCAGATCGAACTGCACACCGGCAAGCCGGTGATCCTGAAGCCGACAGATGGATTCGAAACCCGCTATGGCATCGGCGAGCGGCTCGAACGCGACCTTTGGCTGGTGCGTGACCGGTTCGAACCTGACTATGCCGGGCGGCCGTGGCTGCTATGGAGCGCCAACCGGTCGCGCGTGACCGAGGCGGCGGAGGAACCGCTCGAATGGGTGGTGGTGCAACCTTGAAAGGGAGAGGCAATGAGCGGAATTGCAGATCGTGATGCGCTGATCGGGGCGGCGCGCGGTGCGCTCGAGCATTCCTATTCGCCCTATTCGCGTTTCCGCGTTGGCGCGGCGCTGCGTTTTGCCGATGGCAGCGTTGTGACAGGCACCAATGTCGAGAATGCGAGCTACGGCCTGGCGTTATGCGCGGAAACCGTTGCCGTGGCCAAGGCAATGGATGGCGGCATTCGCGGCGGGCTGGTGGCGGTGGCGGTGACGGGCGACGGGGCGGACATTGTCACGCCCTGCGGGCGCTGCCGACAGGTGCTGCACGAACTCGCCGATCTGGGCGCGACCGACCCTGTGGTCTGGTGCGCCGGGGCCGATGACGCGGTCGAAACGCGTCTGTCCGAATTGCTCCCCCGCGCCTTCGGGCCGGGGCACCTGGACTAACCCTCGCGGCTTTCCAGCCATTCGAGCAGCGCGGCGAGGCAATCGCGCGCCAGGAGCTTGCAGCGTTCCGGGCTCCAGCCCTGTTCGGGCTCGGGTGCGTCGGCCAGATCCTTGTAAGGCATCTCCAGCGTCATAGCGGTGCACCCGAACCGGTGCGCCAACTGCGTTGTGCACATCGTCATGTTGGCCTTGCCGGGCGCCGACTTGGGATAGCCTAGCCGGGTCTGGAAATCGGGCGTGCGCCGGTCAAGGATCGTTTCATAGCGGTTGAAGCCGGCCTGATGTTCCTTGGTCAGGTCGGGAATGCCCTCATATCCTGCGAGGAACACCGCCGGGATCGCCTCGTCGCCATGAATGTCCATGGCGAAATCGACACCCGTTGCGTCCATACGGCGCAGGATCGCGAGCACTTCGGGCGATTTTTCGGCGCTTGGTGCGGCCCATTCGCGGTTGAGGTTAACGCCCAAGGCATTGGTGCGCAAATGCCCGCGGCGCGAACCATCGGGGTTGCAATTGGGCACCAGATGGATGCGGCAGTGCCGACGCAGCGCACGGGCCACGGGATCGGACGGATCGGTCAGGCATTCGAGCGCGCCTTCCATCCACCATTCGGCCTGCGTTTCGCCGGGATGCTGGCGCGCGGTGAGCCAGACCTGCGTTTCACCTTCGCCGATCTCGAGGCAATCGATCGGCTGACCATCGAGCGAAGTGCCGAGGCGCAAGTAGTCCACCCCTTCGCTGGCGGCGGCTTCAGCGACCAGATCGTGATGCCGCTCCATTGAATATGGCGCGAAATAGGCGAACCATGCCAGATTCCCGCTGGGCGCATAGGTGATGGTCAACGTTCCGTCGTCCACATCCTTTTCGAACCGCGTTTCCGCGCGGGCCCAGTATTCGCGATCCTCCGAAACGCAGGCCTGATAGTTTGGCCAGCCAGACGGATATGCCGACTTGTTGAGCCCGGTTATAGCGAGTTCGAGCGTCTGCCCTGCCTTGCAGACGGCGCGGAAATGGAACCACTGTGCAAACTTCGACATGTTATCCCTGCGGATCGCCAGCCGGGCCTTGGCCCCGTCGATCGACAGGATTTCGATATTGCCGCCGTCAAACTGCGCATCGATAGCAATCGCACTCACTCGCTCACCTTCACTTCAAGAGTTTCGCCGTTGTTACCCGGAAAATCGCGGAACATGGCCTGCGTGATGGCAGAGGCATTGGCGGCGGGGGCTTCGAGCGGCGAACCTCTGCCGACCTCGAGGCTGGCGCGCCCCTCCCATATCGTGTTGCCGCTGGCCTTGTCGCGGATCATCACCCCCAGATCGGTGTCAATCCGCTCGCGGTTCTTGCCGCCGCCAAGGTTGATGCCGATGCCTAGCCCGACCCCCGAGCCATAGGAACCGGCCGATCCGCCCACGCCCACACTCACCGGCCCGCGCTTGCTCCCTTCAGGGGCGATCACATGGCGGCCCAGGCGGACCTGTGCGATCTGGCTTGCCTCCTCGCGCGCGGTTTCGCGGTAGCCCAGCGCGGTGAGCCTGCTCGCTACCGCAGCCTTGTAAGCGGCGATTTCCAGGCTCTCGCCATCCTCGCCCGGCGCGGTTTCGACAAAGATAGTGCCCTGACCCAACTGTGCCAGCGCAGCGGCATCGTGAAAGCGCGTCACCTCAACCGGGCCGGGCTTTGGAATCGAATTGCAGCCCGCCAGCATGGCGGCGGTGGCAAGCGCTATCGAAAGGTTGCGAAAATGAGGCATGTGATCTCTCCTGCGCCTGTCCTAGCCGCGCAACGGTGGCAGCGCCAGAGCCATGGCGTGCCGCAAAAGCGCATCAGGCGTTAAGATTTCTATACTTTGCGCGATCTCGGCTGCTAGGGACATCCGGATGAGCGATCTTGCGCCTTTTCCCGTCCTGGTCACCGGCGGCGCCGGATATATAGGCAGCCATGCTGTTCTGGCCTTGCAGGATGCCGGCTGGCCGGTTGCGGTGATCGACAATCTGAGCACCGGTTTCCGCTTTGCCGTGCCCGATGATGTGCCGTTCTATGAGGGTGATGTGGCCGACGAGGCGTTACTTGGGCGGATCTTTGCCGAACAGGGCACGCGCGCGATCCTTCATTTTGCCGGGTCGATCATCGTGCCCGATTCGGTGGCCGATCCACTGGGCTATTATCTCAACAACACGGTCAAGAGCCGCACGCTGATCGCCGCAGCCGTAAAGGCAGGCATCTCGCGCTTCGTCTTCAGTTCGACCGCGACGATATATGGCATGAGCGATGTTTCGCCCCTGCACGAAGGCCTGCCGCGCGATCCGATCAACCCTTATGGCTGGTCGAAGATGATGACCGAGCAGATGCTGGCCGATACGGCGGCGGCGCATGATTTCGATTATTGCGCGCTGCGCTATTTCAATGTCTCGGGGGCGGACCCACTCGGTCGCAGTGGACAATCGACGATCGGGGCGACGCATCTGATCAAGGTCGCGGTTGAGGCGGCGCTCGGTTTGCGCGATCACGTTGCGATCTTCGGCGAGGATTATCCCACGCACGATGGCACCGGGGTGCGCGATTATATCCACGTCAGCGATCTGGCTGCCGCACATGTGCTGGCGCTGGAGGCGCTGACGCGCGAACCGGGCCGGTCGCTGGTGATGAACTGCGGCTATGGGCGCGGCTTTTCGGTGCGCGAAGTGCTCGACGCGGTGGACAGGGTGACGGGCAGGCGAATCGAGCGGCGACAACAGTTGCGCCGCGCTGGAGATCCCGCCTCGCTGGTGGCCGATACCGGGCTGATCGGGCAGACCCTGCCGTGGAAACCGCGCTATGACGATCTCGACACGATTGTCGCTCATGCGCTGGCGTGGGAAGAGAAACTGGGCGAAATGCGTCGTGGCGCTTGACCCGAAACTTTGTGCAGGCTAACGGCGCGCCTTGAATTTGCTCGCGCCGGGGCCAACTCCGGCACGTCTCCTTTTGGAAGAAATACGATGAAGATCCGCAACAGCCTCAAGTCGCTGAAAGACCGTCACCGCGATTGCCGCGTCATTCGCCGCCGCGGGCGGACTTATGTCATCAACAAAACCAACCGCCGGTTCAAGGCCCGCCAGGGCTGAACCGAATCGATTGGCCGATCGCCTGCGGGCTATCGTGCAGCACAACCGGCCCGCCTCCGCAATGGAGAGCGGGCCGTTGCTGTATTGGGAGCTTGATTTGTGACGAGGCGCGTTGAGGCGGTGGTGTTCGATGTCGGGCGGGTGATCGTCGAGTGGGATCTGCGGCACCTGTTCGCAAAGCTCATCGATGACCCCGTCGAACTCGACTGGTTCTGCGCCAATGTCGTTACCGAACAATGGCATTTCGAGCATGATGCCGGTCGGCCGCTCGACGAGATGCTGGCCGAGCGCAAGGCGAAGTTTCCCGATCATCATGCCTTGATCGATGCCTATGCCAGCCGCTTTCTCGAAACGATTCCGGGCCCGGTTGCGGGCACCGCGGAATTGATACGCCGACTCGCAGCCGCGGATGTTCCCTTGTTCGCGATCACCAATTTCGGCACCGAGTTTTGGGAGGAATTCCGCCCGACTGCGTCGGTGCTCGACCACTTTCGCGATATCGTGGTTTCGGGATTCGAGCGCGTGGCCAAGCCCGATCCTGCGATCTTCGAACTGGCGCAGCGCCGGTTCGGGCTTGCACCTGGCGCCATGCTGCTCATCGATGACAACATGGCCAATGTCGCATCGGCGCATTCGCTTGGCTGGCAGGTTCACCATTTCACAGGGGCGGATTCGCTAGAATGCGATCTGATCGCGCGCGGCCTGATCGATCCATGAAAAAAGGCCTCCGGCAATTTGGGGGGAGCCGGAGGCCTCGGGGTGCCAGGATTGGAGAGGAGCCTGGCAGGTCAGATCGCTCAAGCGATCAGGAATTGCACTTTGCCAGCTCGTCCTCGCTCAGCAGCTTGCCATCGGCGGTGAAGTTGACCACCTGGCCGAACTCGCGGTTGAGCCCGCGGCAAATGCGCAGCGCGCGCGACGTTCCCTGGCCAGCCTTGCAGGTGGTGCCTTCACAGCGCCATGCGACGCCCGAAGCCACGACGCGGGCCTCATCGGCCGGCGTTGCAAGTTCAGCGGTGTAGTAAGCGCCGCCGGCGGCATAGGCCGGGGCCGGAGTGATCGCCGCACCAAAGACGAGGCCGGTATAGACGAGCGCCAGGGCCATGATGCCCAGACGACCGGGGCGGGGGATGGAGAGGTTCATGGTCGGGTCCTTTCTGTTTTGCTCTTGCACTTAAAGTTTCGATTCGAAACCAGTTGCGAATCGCTACTTAAAAGACTATAGGATCAGTTGCAAGAGGAAACTGAAATTTTTTTGCAGGCACCGAAAAACCCGTTAAGAGGGTGATTGGGAAAGGAATGTTATGGGCGGCATGCGTGAACCTTTGCGGGATTTGGTATATTGCGGATTGCCGCAAGCGCTTGAAGTTATGGGAGAACGCTGGTCATTCATGATTTTGCGCGCCAGCTTCAACGGGCTGCATCATTTCGAGGAATTTCTCAGCGAGCTGGGTATTGCCCGCAACATCCTCTCGAACCGGTTGGCCAAGCTGGTCGAACACGGCATCCTTAAGCGCGATTCCTGTCCAGACGATCGGCGCAAGGTCGAATATCGCCTGACCGAGAAGGGGTTCGATCTGCTCCCCGCAATGTTGGCGCTGCGCCAATGGGGCCAGAAATATTGCGTCGAATTCGTCGAAAATCCGGTCCTTGTGGATGAGCGCGACCGCTTGCCGATCGGCCCGGTTTCGATCCTTGCTCACGATGGCCGTATCCTTGGCCCACACGACCTCTGGCTGTCTGCGCGCGAAGATGTCGGCTTGCGAGCCGATGGCAGCCGCGCCGATCCAGCCGGATCGCTCGCTCGCGGCGATGTCGTCGATCTGGCTTCGAAGAAGGCGGTCTCTGGCTGAGGATCACCCCCGCGGTGCCTGCCTGCGGTAACTGAGCGCTTCGGCAATGTGAATGCGCCCGACCTTCTCCACTCCGGCGAGATCGGCGATCGTGCGTGCCACCCGCAGCATCCGGGTATAGCCGCGCGCCGACAGCCGCATCGCCTCTGCCGCCTGCATCAGCAATTTGCGCCCTGCCTCGTCAGGCCCGGCGAATTCCTCGAGCGCATCGCCATCGAGCTGCGCGTTGCAGCGCACCCCGGTCCTCTCGATGCGCGCGGACTGGATCCGCCGCGCCGCCGCCACCCGCGCCGCTACCGCCTCGCTTCCTTCTGCGGGAGGGGGCAGGGTCATGTCCGCCGCGCTGACGGGATCGACTTCGACATGGAGATCGATGCGGTCGAGCATGGGACCTGAAACTCGGCTCTGATAATCGGCCGCACAGCGAGGCGCGCGGCTGCATGCCAGTGCAGCATCACCCAGATGACCGCAGCGGCACGGGTTCATCGCCGCCACCAGCTGGACCCGCGCGGGAAAAGTGACATGCGCATTGGCGCGCGCCACATCGACATGCCCCGTTTCGAGCGGTTGCCGAAGCGAATCTAGCACCGGGCGCTGGAATTCGGGCAGTTCGTCGAGGAACAGGACGCCCAGGTGCGCCAAGCTGACTTCGCCCGGCTTGACCTTGAGCCCGCCCCCAGTCAGCGCCGCCATGCTCGCCGAATGATGCGGCGCACGGAACGGGCGTGCGCGGCTGATCCGCCCGCCCTCGAGCATTCCGGCGACTGATTGCACCATCGAAACCTCGAGCGCCTCCGCAGGCGTCAGTTCGGGCAGGATTCCCGGCAGGCACGATGCGAGCAGGCTCTTGCCTGCACCGGGCGGCCCGATCATCAGCAGGTTGTGGCCCCCGGCTGCGGCGATCTCGAGCGCCCGCTTGGCCACCTCCTGCCCCTTGACCTGCCGCAGATCCGGCCCGGGCGCAGCGAGCTCGACCTCTCCGCGCGCAGGTTCGGGCAATTGCTGTGTGCCCTTGAGGTGATTGAGCAGGCTGACCAGATCGGGCGCGGCCAGCACCGGAATGCCGCTTGCCCAGCGGGCTTCGGCCCCCTGCGCCGCCGGGCAGATCAGGCCTAGCTCGGCCTCGCTGGCATGCAGCGCGGCCAGCAACACGCCGGGCGAGGCGGCAATCCGCCCATCGAGCGCCAGTTCGCCAACCACGATCCAGTCGGTCAACTGCTCGGCGTCTGTCACACCCATTGCCGCGAGCAACGCCAGTGCGATCGGCAGGTCGTAATGCGATCCGTCCTTGGGCAGGTCGGCCGGTGAAAGGTTGACGGTGATCCGCTTGGGCGGCAGTGCCAGCCCCATCGCCGACAGTGCTGACTGCACCCGCTCGCGGCTTTCGCTCACCGCCTTGTCGGCCAGGCCGACGACAGCGAACCGAGGCAGGCCCGGCGCGACTTGGCATTGTACCTCGACTGGCCGGGCTTCGAGGCCCAGATAGGCAACTGTCTTGACTAGCGCGACCACTTTGCGACCCCTTGCAGCGCCTTACTTGCGGCGAAATGTGGCCGCATATGAGGGGCTTGTCGAGTGGCCCGGTGCAAAATCATTTGGCGCGAACCAATGCGCAGCGCTCTTGACTTGCGCGCACCATTGCCCTAACCGCCCGGCCCATATGACGGTCGCCTGTCGCAGGCGGCCCTTTTTGTTGGCGAGTCGGGGCCTGTTGCCCCTATCGGCATTGTAATTTCGAGGACGATATGAAGCGGACATTTCAGCCCAGCAATCTCGTGCGCGCCCGCCGCCACGGCTTTTTCGCCCGCAAGGCGACCCCGGGCGGCCGCAAGGTCCTGCGTGCGCGCCGCAAGCGCGGCCGCAAGAAGCTGTGTGCATGATGTGAGGCGTGCACGCGCTTCAGTGCGTGCTGTCCCTTCACTACTGCGCTTCCAGACGGGCTCCCGCGGGGGGCCCGTTTCGCGTATGGCGAACCTATGATTGAAGTGCTGACCAGGCGTGCAGACTTCCTCGCCGCCAATCGCGGCCTGCGCGTGGCGCGGCCCGGCTTTGTCCTTCTGGCGAACCCCAATGGCGGGCACGGCATGCGCTATGGCATCACGGTGACCAAGCGCGTCGGCAATGCGGTGGTGCGCAACCGGATCAAACGCCGCTTTCGTGAATTGCTGCGCGCCGCGTTGCCGGAAAAGGGCCTTGCCGACCACGATCATGTGCTGATCGCCCGGGATGGTGCGATCGAGCGCGACTTTGCCCGGATGCGCGATGAACTGGTCGAGGCGCTGGTACGCGCCGCAGCGGGCAAGGGCGATCCGGCCCGCCGCCGCCCGCGCCGTGGGAA
>PNJY01000015.1 GCA_013822125.1 Erythrobacter sp.
AGTCAATCTCGTGCCGGCTCAGGGCTGAACTTTCCTGCACCCACGCGGTTTGACCGCGCTGCGGGAAATGACTAAATGAGGTGAATGGCGGTCTTTGCGGGCCGCCATTTCCTTTTCAAGTGCTTGAGAATTTGAGGACGAAGCATGTCGATCACCCCGTTGATGCCTGTCTATCCCCGTTGCGGCGTACGGCCGGTGCGTGGCGAGCACTGCCATCTGATCGACGAGGACGGTACACGCTACCTCGATTTTGCCAGCGGGATCGCGGTCAACCTGCTGGGCCATTCGCATCAGGGTCTCATTGGGGCGATCCAGCAGCAGGCGGCTACGCTGATGCATGTCTCGAACCTCTACGGCAGCCCGCAAGGTGAAAAGCTGGCCAGCAAGCTGGTCGAAAAGACCTTTGCCGATACGGTGTTCTTCACCAATTCGGGCGCCGAGGCGGTGGAATGTGCGATCAAGACCGCGCGCGCCTATCATCAGCACGAGGGCGATACCACGCGGTTCGAGCTGATTACCTTCAAGAACGCGTTTCACGGTCGGACCATGGCGACGATCAGCGCCTCGAACCAGGAGAAGATGCACCACGGCTTCTCGCCGCTGCTGACCGGGTTCAAATATGCCGAGTTTGACGACCTCGATTCCGCTCGCGCACTGATCGGGCCGAACACGGCGGGCTTCCTGGTCGAGCCGATCCAGGGCGAAGGCGGCATTCGTCCGGCCTCCGAGGCATTCATGCGCGGTCTGCGCGACCTTGCCGACGAGCATGATCTGATGCTGGTTCTCGACGAGGTGCAGTGCGGGGTCGCGCGCACCGGCACGCTCTATGCTTACGAGCAGTATGGCATCGAGCCCGACGTCCTGGCGACGGCCAAGGGTATTGGCGGCGGATTTCCGCTGGGTGCCTGCCTCGCCACCGAAAAGGCCGCGCGCGGGATGAAGATCGGTACGCATGGTTCGACATATGGGGGCAACCCGCTGGCCATGGCTGCGGGCAGCGCCGTGCTCGACGCGGTGGCCAATGACGAATTTCTCGCGCGCGTGCGCGAAACCGGGGCGCGTCTGCGGGCCCGGCTCGAGCAGTTCATCGGCAACTACCCCGAACTGTTCGAGCTGGTTCGCGGCCGGGGCCTGATGCTCGGCATGAAGATGAAGAGCGACAGCAGGGCGTTCTATGCGCACTTGCGCGACAACCACCAGCTTCTGACCGTTGCGGCGGGTGACAACACACTGCGGGTGCTGCCGCCGCTGGTCATCGGCGATGCCGAGATTGACGAGTTCTTCGACAAGCTTTCGGCGGGTGCGGCGAGTTATACGCCGCCTGCTGCCTGATGGCCCCGATGCGCGATTTCCTCGACCTGTCGGATGCGGGGGGAGATGCGCTGGCGGCGATGATCGCCGATGCGATCGATCGCAAGGCCGCACGCCAGGGCTGGCCCAAGGGGCGCGCCGATGCCGACCGGCCGCTCGATGGGCGGGTGCTGGCAATGATCTTCGAGAAGAACTCGACCCGCACCAGGGTGAGTTTCGACATGGCCATGCGTCAGTTGGGGGGCAGTGCGCTGATTCTCGATGGCGGCACCAGCCAGCTTGGCCGCGGCGAATCGATCGCGGATACGGCACGGGTGCTCAGCCGCATGGTCGATGCGATCATGATCCGCACCGACGATCACGCCAAGGCGCAGGAACTGGCGCATCACGCCGACGTTCCGGTGATCAACGGCCTGACCGATCGTTCGCATCCCTGCCAGATCGTGGCCGACCTTCTGACGCTGGTCGAACACGGCAAGCCGTTGCCCGGGCTCGAGGTCGCATGGCTGGGCGATGGTAACAACGTGCTCAACTCGATTCTCGAAGCGGCGGGCCTGATGAAGTTCAATGTCCGAGTGGCAACCCCGCCGGGATATGAACCGGAACAAGGGTTCGTCGATCTGGCGCGCAGGGGGGGCGCCAATGTTACGCTCACGCAGGATGCAGGTCGGGCGGCAGAGGGGGCGGATGTCCTGGTCACCGACACATGGATTTCGATGGGGCAGGAGCATGCCAGGACCAAGCTCGCCGCCATGGCTCCCTATCAGGTGAACGAGGCGCTCATGGCCAGGGCCGGCAAGAACGCGATCTTCCTGCATTGCCTGCCTGCGCATATCGGAGAGGAAGTCAGTTTGGGTGTGTTTGAAGGGCCGCAATCGATGGTATTCGACGAGGCCGAAAATCGAATTCATGCCCAGAAATCAATCCTGCTGTGGTGCATGGGCCTGCTCGATTGACCGAAGTGCGCGCTCACGGGCGGCGCCCTTCCCATCGTGCCAAGCGGCCCCCATATGACCGGCAATGACACAGCTACCCGAAACTTTTTGCGATCAACTGCTCGATTTCACCCTGCCTGCCCGTCATGTCCGCGGCCGCATGGTGCGACTTGACGGTGTGGTCGAACATATACTGTCGGCGCACGATTATCCGGCTCCGATCGCTCACATGCTGGGCGAAGCGCTGGTCCTGACCGCGCTGATGGGAGGGCTGCTCAAGGACGAAGCGGCGCAGATGACGATGCAGGCGCAGACCGAAGCAGGTGCCGTTCGCCTGCTGGTTTGCGACTATCGGCGGGGTGAATTGCGCGGGTACGCCGAATTCGATTCCGCACGTCTGGCCGAACTGGGGGCGAACCCGACGTTGTTCTCGCTGTTTGGCAGAGGCTATCTGGCGATCACTTTTGAACCCGGAACCGGGCAAAGGTACCAGGGCATCGTGCCGCTGGAAGGTGCTTCGTTGGCGCAGGCCTGTGAGGGATATTTCGTGCAGTCCGAACAGATCCCCACGCTGCTGCGGGTCGGCATGCGATCGGACCACCGGGGCACAGTCATCGGCGGCCTGTTGGTTCAGCATCTGCCCGAAGGCGAGGACAGCAGGCCGCGGTTGCAGCTTCGCTCTGATAATCTCGACTGGGAACATGTTACGATCCTGGCCGATTCGATCACTCATGACGAACTGACGGACCGGGCGCTGTCGCAGGAAGCAATCCTGTGGCGCCTGTTCCACGAGGAGGATGAAATCCGCGTCCTCCCGGGCGCTGTCCTGACGCGCGGTTGCCGCTGCAGCGTGGAACATTATCACAAGGTGATAGGAAGGTTTCCGCCGGACGAGCAGGACGAGATGCGCAACGAAGCAGGCAAGATCGTGGTTGATTGCGCATTCTGTTCGCGCGCCATAGAACTCGGAATCTGAACGCTTGGGCGCTGTTCAGGAACGGTTTAGCGCAAGAATGCCACAGCGCGGACGAAAGATCGGCAGTTGGATGCAAGGCCAAGGCATGAAGAAATTTCTCGCGATTCCCCTCCTGCTGGCGACCGGCCTGCTGTTGGCCGGCAATGGCGCCGGTGCGACGAGCTCGGCTCAGGGTTCTGAACTTGCCATGCTCGACGGCCTGCGCAAGGGCGAGTGGAGCCTCAAATTCCGCGACGGGGCCGAGCCGCAAAAGTTGTGCGTACGGACCGGGGCGGAACTGCTGCAATTGCGGCACGCCAAGTCGAAGTGCAGCCAATACGTGGTGGAAGACCTCGTCGGCAAAGTGACGGTGCAATATACCTGCACCGGAAGCGGCTTTGGCCGGACCAGCATTCGCCGCGAGACTTCGAGCCTGGTCCAGATCGAAAGTCAGGGCATCGTCGAGAACGCTCCCTTCCAGTTCCTGGCCGAAGCCCGGTACACCGGGCCCTGCTGAATTATGCATGCCGAGATTCGCATGAGCGATTGATTGCCGCAGCATTACCGCTAAGCGGAAGGGATGGAAGGTGTTCCGGGCGACGATACGAAAACTGCAATCATCCTGCTTTCGGGCGGGCTTGATTCGATGGTCGCCGCTGCGATTGCGCGCGAACAGGGATATGTCCTTCACGCGCTGTCGATCGACTATGGCCAACGGCACCGACGCGAACTGTTGGCCGCGCGCCGGATCGCGCAACACCTTGGCGCAAGGCGCCATTCGGTGCTCGCGCTCGATCTCGCGGGTTTCGGCGGTTCGGCGCTGACGTCGGACATCGTGGTACCAAAGACCGGTCTCGCGCCAGGCATACCTGTTACCTATGTCCCGGCGCGAAACCTTGTCTTCCTGTCTCTGACCGTCGCGTGCGCAGAAGCTACGGGCGCGCAGGACATATTCATCGGCGTCAATGCGCTCGATTATTCGGGTTATCCCGATTGTCGGCCCGAGTTCATCGTCAGCTTTGCCGAAACCGCGCGGCTTGGCACCAAGGCGGGGATAGAGGGTCATCCTTTCCGTATTCACGCTCCGCTGCAGCATATGTCCAAGGCCGATATCGCGCGTGAGTGTCATCACCTCGGGCTCGACCCTGCATGGAGCTGGTCATGTTATGACCCGACCGACGAGGGGCTTGCCTGTGGCCGCTGCGATTCCTGCCGGTTGCGCAGGAAGGGCTTCGCCGAAGCCGGTCTGGCTGATTCCACCCCTTACGCCATCAACACTTGAGAGGGACAAGCCGCATGGCTGAACCGCAGAACGACGATACCGATATGAACAAGGCCCAGCCTTACAGCTGGTATGTGCTCGGTGTTCTGGTGGTGGTTTACATCCTCAATTTCATCGATCGGCAGGTCGTGTCTATCCTGGCGATAGACATCAAGCAGCATCTGGACCTGACTGACAGCGAAATGGGCTTTCTTGGCGGGGCTGCCTTCGCAGTCTTTTATGCACTGTTCGGCATCCCGCTGGGGCGATTGGCGGACAACTGGAGCCGGGTGAAGCTACTCAGCATCGGCCTCGCCTTGTGGTCAACGATGACTGTGCTGTCGGGCTTCGCGCGCAACCAGTTGACGCTTTCGTTCGCGCGGATGGGTGTCGGCATTGGGGAGGCGACCGCCAGCCCAACCGCCTATTCGCTCATTTCGGACTATTTCCCCAAGCGTCAGCGGGCGACCGCAATCGCGATTTATTCATCGGGTCTCTATATCGGGGGCGGCGTTTCCCTGTTCATCGGCGCCAAGATCGTGGAATACTGGAATGCGACCTATCCCGCAGGGGGGCCCTTCGGCCTGGTCGGCTGGCAAGCTGCCTTCTTGGTGGTCGGGATGCCCGGAATTCTCCTGGCGATTTGGGTTGCGTCCTTACGTGAACCGGTACGCGGGGCGATGGACGGTTTCGCCAGTCCCGGATCGCCCCGCCCGTTCGCGGACTTCTTTGCCGACCTGTCGACGATCGTGCCGCCGTTCACGCTGCTGGGGGCCCTGCGTCGCGGCCCGGTGGCCCTTGCCATCAACATCCTGGTAGCCGTTGCGCTGGCCTCGTTTGCGTGGATGATGATCAGGATCACCGGCAACCTGCCGCAATGGTCCGCCGTAGCGCTCGGATATTATGCCGTTTTCTCATGGGCCTGTGTGCTGAAGCAGAATGACCGCGCGACCTTCCGCCTGATCTGGGGAACGCCCGCATTCATTACGACGACGCTTGGCTACGGGCTGGTAGCCCTGACCGCCTATGCACTCGCATTCTGGTCGGCACCTTATGCGGAACAGGTGCTGGGCCTGCCTAAGTCCGAACTTGCATTCGTGTTGGGTGCCAACGGGGCCGTCAGCGGCTTTCTCGGGGTAATTCTGGGAGGGCGGACGGCCGATGCGTTGCGTTCGCGCAATCCGGCTGGGCGTATCCTGGTCATTCTGTTCGGGGCCGCCGCGCCCGTCCTGCCAATCTGGATCGGCTATTCGACCGAAGACGCCACCCTGTTTTATATCATGAACTTCCTGGCGGGGATGTTTGGCGCTGCAGCTCTTGGCGCTGCCGCTGCGACCACCCAGGACCTCGTTCTGCCCCGCATGCGCGGAACGGCAACGGCTTCTTTCTTTCTGGGCACGACGCTGGTTGGCCTGTGTTTTGGCCCCTACATGGTAGGCCAGATTTCCGATTTCGCTGGCACGGTATCGGATGGGGAACTGGTTGGCGATCTGCGTACCGGCATTTTGTCGCTCATCGGCGTGACGCCGATCGCGATCGCGCTCCTGGTTTATTCCTACCGGGCTATCCCGAGAGCGGAGGCCACCTTGGTCGAACGGGCAGGCTATCCATAAGGGGGTAGTCGAGGATCAGTTTTTTTGCAGCACCCCGCACGCAATCCGCGGACCAGCATTTCCGGACGGATCGGTTACCCCGTCGTCGGGCGCCGCATGAATCATGAGCGCGCTGCCGTCCGCATCGAAAATGGAAGCAAGGGTTTCAGCGCGCGACCCGCTCAAACGTATCACTGGCGATGACTTCCCATCGTCGGTAGCTACCAGGTCGGGTAGGTCGCCCAGATGGCTGCCGTTTGGGTTCCTGAGTCCGTGTTGGCGCCCTCCAGGGTTGAGATGCCCGCCTGCCGTGGTGAAATCCGGAATGTCGCAACGCCCGATTGCGTGCAAGTGGAGCCCGTGCGGCCCCGGGGCCATGCCGGAAACATCGATAGCCAGTGACAGCGCATCGCCGGTTGCGACCAACTCGACGGTCCCGATCGCGCGGCCATCCGACCGAACCATTTCAGCTTGCAGCAGTGTTCCGGGTTGGGGGTTTGCGGTTTGCCCGGCCTGATGCGCGCCGGCGCATCCGCTCAGGATCGCGATGATTGAAATTGGACCAGGGATCGATCTCATCATTGTCTCCTGCGGATTTCCGGGCAGTTCCATAAACAAAAGGGGGCCAGATTTCTCCGGCCCCCTTCGCAATCTGGAAATCAGGATCGACTACATGCCCGAACCGGGGCCGTATGTGATCTCGACCCTGCGATTCTGCAATTCGCGGACCCCGTCAGCGGTAGGCACCGCAGGACTTGATTCGCCAAATGCTTCGCTCGTTACGCGAGCTTCGGGAACTCCGCGCTCGGTGATGTATGCCCGCACAGAAGCATTGCGCCGCTCCGACAGGCCCATGTTGTACCTGGGAGTGCCTGAACGGTCGGTGTGGCCGGCGAGCATGATCCGAGCCATACCGCAATCGGCGTAAGCCGAAATTGCCGTGTCGAGCGTTCCAGCGGCATCCGGCGTAATATCCGCCTTATCCCAATCGAAGAACACGATGTAGGGACCAGTATTGCAGACCGGAGCCGGCGGCGGTGGCGGTGGCGGTGGTGGCGGGGGTGGAGGCGGCGGCGGCGGCGGGGGTGGCGGCGGCGGCGGAGGAGGCGGCGCTTCTCCACCGAAGTTGTAGGTCAAGGTTGCCAGCAGCGAATGCGTGGTAACGTCACCCGACATGCTGCGTCCGAGAACGTCCACCAGATCAACGCTCGATGCCTGGAAATAACGGTACTTCAGCCCGATATCCCAGTTGTCGCTCAGCGGGGTGCGAATGCCGGCAAGAGCCTGCCAGGCAAAGCCAGTGTCGGAATCATTGACGATCCCCGACCCGGGGGCAAAGACAGTTAAATCAGCATCGACGCGGGCGATACCCACACCGCCGCCGACAAATCCCTGCAATCCGTCATCCGGCCCGAAGTCCAACAGACCGTTGAGCATGAAGCTGAGAATGTTGAGGTCGCCTGAGGCCGGGAACTGGCCCGATTCCGTCCGGCCGGGTTCGATCGGGACGCCCTGGGTGCCGGCGGTGAAGCTATCGGTATTTGAATCCCGATAGCTGGCCTCGGTCTCCAGACGGAAGGCGCCGAAGTCGTACCCAACCCCTGCTCCCACATCGAAACCCGTCGCCTGATCGGTCGACGCATTGTTGGTTCCACCATCGACGTCGAAATCGACGTCTTCGACGATCATGACACCGCCTTCGGCCGAGACGTACCATTGGCCGTCCCGCGCAGCTGCCGGTGCCGCAAGCGCGGTCGACGCCAGCGCCAGTCCAATGACGAGTTTGCGCATTTTCATATTCCCCTTCTTATGGTTCAGAAGCACCCGGCGGTTCTAACCTCAACCGTTTCGGGTGGCAAGCCGACATTGCCGCAAAACTGTTGCAGAAAAGCTTCACTTGCCAGAATGTTGCACTTGACGACGGCCACTGATGGCGACGCGGATTGCGGTTCCCGGCCTATTCCTGAGCACGGGCAAGCAGGCCCAGGTCCCGGAGCGCGGTGACCAACTGGCCAATGGTCTCGCGCGCCTCAAGATCGACCGTGCTCCCGCCAATCGGCAGACCCGGCTCAACGGCGAATTTCCAAGAGCCGTCAAAATGGAGCTGCTTGCCCGAGGCGCTGTCGAAGATGCGCATCCCCAATCGGGGCTGAATGAATCTCCAGCCGCCTGCGGTGAAAACCGCAATGGTTTGGTCATGTCCGTTCCAGTCCCCCTGGCCGGCGGGCTGGACCAGCCACGCATCGCCTTCTGCCGGGTTGGCAGGCGGAATGTCGGCTATGCTGTGGACATGCGTATGGACCAGTGCATCGAGCAGGACGTGCGCTTCGTTGACGGAAAACTCCTTTTGCGCCTGTCCGGGGAACAGGATCGGCAGGCTGAATCGCGGCGTGGTGGAAGTGAAAGTTGCAGGAACGGTCATTGTGGCTCTCTCGAATTGGATCAGGGAATTTGCGCGATGAGGGTGGGATGGGACGGACCGTAGGTGCCGAGCTGACGCACCCAGACGGGCGGCTGGCTGGCGGACTGCGTGTACGACGCGATAATATTCGCCTCGAGCACCAGACGGGGACTTTGCACGAGCCAGGATGCAAGGGGCTGTTCGATGTTGCCCACGCCGACCTGATAGGCTTCCTGCTCCTCAATCAACGGCGTTTCGACAAAGTCGGGCCAACGCCAATGGCCGCGCGCGCGTCTGCTCCAGCACAATTCCCAATCGCCATTTGGCGCAATTGCACGGCGCGCATAAACCGGCGGCGGCGGGAGCCTTGAAACGCCGTCAGCATCCAGAGAGGCAAAGACCGGTGCGTCATCCGCCAAGCCGATTGCAGCCAGGCGCGTGGTTCCGGTTTCGGCGAACAAGGCCGGGTCGAGCGATATCAGGGTCTCGTCGACAAGGATTGCATCGGTGCCCGCAACATGACCGAGGCCGGCTGCGGGCTCGGTCCCGCCTCTGCCCCGTAAGAGGCCGCTCAGGCGCCAGCCGCGCGGACCGGTTTGCTCGGCGGTGAGGAACTGGATGACCTCGCGCCCGACCAGCAGCCTGTTGGCTCCTGCCGAAAGTCCGGCAATCGTCGTCGAACCGATCGCCAGATCGTCGCCGACCAGTTCCATGTGCAACTCGGCAGTTGGCTCGAACAGGGTCGAGGAGGATGCAGGCAAGGGTACCGTCAACGTGCCGAACACGCTCCTGCGGGTTGCGAAGGTGTCGAGCAGAACAAGTCCACCAGCCTGCTCCGCAAACAGCGCCGCGCCCGACCAGTTTCCGGCACCGGCCGAAACCGCCGCAAGAAACGAAGGTGCGCCTGCCGGACCCGTTCCATCCCATGGCAGTTCAACTGCCTTCAGGACGGTGGGAACCGCAGGAAGGTCTATCGGCGCATTGATCCGACCCGGGTCGGATATCGCGGAATCGGCAATCAGCGGCGGCAGGCGGGTCAGCGTGAGCTCGATACCCTGGTCGTTCCATTCCCACACCTCAATCGTCCAGATTCCGGCAATCCCGGGGACCCGCACCCTGATGCCCGGCCCAAGGCCCGGATCGATCTGCGCGATCGTCCAGTTGATCGCCTCGCCTTGCCATCGGCTTTTCTGCGCCTTGGCGTTGGCAATGGATCTTGCTCCTCCCGAACTCATTGCCGCAGGCATGTCCAGCATGAGTTCGCGACCTGTTGCCGGAAGGCCGATGGCCCGTTGCACTCCTGGCTGGTAATCGCGATCGCGATCGTAATAGCGCATGGCAACCGGGGTCGGGCCGGTTGAGGCAGCCCGGCGGAATTGTTCGCGGCCCGTGCCGGCCGGGCTATCGTCCCTGCTGGTGGCAAGCGGCTCGGACAAGCTCGGCAGTTGTCCGGCAGTCTGCGCGGTCAAATCGATCTCGACCGCCGTTCCGCCGGTGATGCAGGTTAACGGATATGCCCGACTTATCGCCTCGAGCGAATCGAGCAGCGGCCCGCCTTCGTCGGTAAAGCCGAGCATGTGTGGCAAGGAATCAAGCTCTGGCCTGGTGCTGGCGCATGGAGCGATTTGCCCAAGCGTCACAAGCGGCTGGGCGTCGGCCAGAACCTCGAACGAAAGCGCAGGGATGCGATTGCCGAATTCGGCCAGCTGCAGGTCTTCGAATACGACATAGGCGCAATCGCGAAATGCAGGCGACTGGGCGCCTTCGGCCGCGGCGATGAGCGGATCGGGTGCCTGGTCGCCATGGCCATGATGAATGCGTAGCGTGCCTGCTGATTTGAGGTCTCCGGCGCTGCCCCTGAGCAATCGCCCGTCAGCCCATATTCTTCCCACCGCGTGGATGGGGCGGCTGGAGATCGCGACGGCAAAGCTGGCCGAATAACTGAAGGTCGTGACCTTGGGTTTGCCCTTGCCTCCGCCGCTAGCCTCGCGCGATTCGATCAGATCGGTCGACCAGATGATCGCACCCGGCACGCGCATATGGCCGAACTGCCTGCCGATTGGCTGACCATAGCTGCTCGTGGAAAATGCCAGGTCCTTCACGCGCGGGCCTTCGCGCTTGCTGCCCGGCGAGAATAATCGCGAATCAACCTGATTGCCCACCAGCGAGGCCAAGGCACCGCCGATTGGCCCCGCGACGGCAGTCCCGATAGCACCCAGTATCAGCGTCGCCATGCGCAATTCTCCTATGGTTCATCTGTTCGATACGAGGCGCCAGACCATTTCTATCGGCCAAGGCAGTTCGCCGGGGGTTCTGACCACGCGCCTCAGCGATGCATGCGCATGGATGAAGCTCCGCCCGCTTTCGGCGACCAGCAGATGATGCTGAGCGGGGCCGGGTTGGACGAGGACGACGTCGCCCGGCCGGATCGGGGGAGCAGCCAGTTCAAGCGCCGATCGTTCGGCGACTTGCAAATGGGCGGAAATAGTGGCGTTGCGCAGGTGATACCCTCGCGGAACCTCCAGCGTGACTCCTGCGCGCTCGAACGCGCATGCGACCAGGCCCACACAGTCGAGACCGGTCGCCGGATCGCGGCCATGCAGCCTGAACCTTGTGCCCAGAAGTTGCGCCGCAGCGGCGGCAACTGCCGGACCGGTCGGATCATCGCGCGGTTCCATAGCGGGCCAGGAGGTCATTGCCGGGAAGGAAGGGCTCGCCGCGAAAATTGACGGCATTGGCAAACCTGTCGACGCAGGTGGCGAAGGTGTGATCGCAGCCCTCGCGCACGATCACAGCTGTGCCCTGCAGGTTTCCGGAAGCAATCGGGCGGTCGAGGACCAGCTCTGACCCTGCCGCGTGGACGATTCCGAATATCATGCCGGTTTGCGGCCCATCGAGCATGCGCAACTGGCCATCGAGAAAATCGGGGCCGCCGATCCCGCTTGCCGAGAGCGAATTGCGGTCGAAATCGATGAAATCGATCGTCGATCGACGGGTGAACCTGGCGGCCGAAAGCCCACAGTGGGGGCCGCAGAACTCCGCACGACAGGTCGGGCTGGTCCGTGGAACCAGATCCTTCTCCAGCAAGGTCTTGGCCGAGCGCAAATCGGCCGAGAAAACGCCCTGGCCCCGCTGCACCTCGCCCAGAGTGCCCGAATAGAATGATTCGTGCTCGAACGTCTCCCAGTTGACCGCGCCGATTACTACCCGGGCGCCGTCGAACAGTCCGGCGGCCAGATCGCTCTCGGCAATCGAGTCATGGCTCAGCGCTCCCTCGACTTCGGCGCTGTCGGGCGAAAGATCCGACGTCCGCCGGATTGACGATGGCAGCATGCCGGGTGCGGCACTGTGCCTGATGTTCCCGAATGTGAGATCGCGATCGTGGCTGGTAAACCCAAGCGTCACCCCATCGTTGCGATAGATGCGCCAGAAGGTTGCGACTGCATCGAGCGCGTTGGCGAAGAAAACCGCCATCACTGGGCCTCGCGGATTTCGACCAGCGGGATGCTGGGTGCCTCGCCGGCTTCGAAATTGACCCCGGAGATGTCGATCCGGTCCTCCTCGAAACGGACCGGAACATCGAATAGGAATCCGGCTCGCACTTCGGCTCCCTGGGGCGGGGCCGACGAAAAGCTCAGGATTCCGCCAGGTTCGAGCGACCAGTTGCCGACGGCCACGCCGGATACGCTTGCAACGATCGATTCGATGCGTGGGCGCGTTATCCGGCGCACTTGCGGGTCGCCGTCCGCCCCATAACGCTTCACCAGCTGGAAATCGCCGCTCAGCCCGTCACCAATGCCCAATAGCTGGTCGTGCATTGTCGGCGCGCCGTTCATGCCGTTGGAGCTGTGATCGAACGGGTCGCGGATGCGAAATCCGCGTGCCGCCCCGCGCCGAGCACGAAAGAAGGCGATCAGTTCGCCCAACTCGTCTTCCGACCTTATCCCCGGGCCGACATCGAAGTGCAGGCGAGCATCGGACCACAGCGAATTACGCCGTTCATGGCCCGATGCGGTAATCGCGACCGAAGTCGAGAATTCGGGGCTGACCGCGCTGCCACGGCCCAGCGCAAATGGGTATAGTACGTCATCGAAGGCTAGCAATCCATCCTCCATCGTTGGTGGCAGGCGAGTGAATCCGTCGCGGTTCACCTGCGGCAGCGCCCAGATGAACCGGCGCGCGATGCCGCGTTTTCGGGCTTCGTCGAGCCCCCGATCGATCCGGGGCCAGAGCGTTTCGGCATCCGCTTGCGACAGCACGAATCCGGAAAGATAGTCCAGCCGTTCAATCGGATAGCCGAGCATCTGGTCGATTGTGAGATATGCCGCGCGGCGCTGTGCCTCGGCACCGCCCGTCAGCCAGTCATAATCCTCGATCTGCAGGCGATCGAATGCCGGGAAGGCCCATCCCGGTGGCAGATTCGCCCGGTGCAGTTCGGGCATTGCCGGATCGAAGATCGTTGGCGTGAATGTCAGCAGCAGGATTTCAGCCGGCCCGCTTGCTGCATTGCGCACGGTATCGCGCAATGCAAAGGTCGAACGCGCCAGTTCGGTGCCGACAAAATCGAGGTAATCGAGCTGATCCTGGCCGAGCGGCGCACCAAGATCGATGATTGCGGGCGGCTCCGTGCCGTAGACGAGCCTCGCCGCATCGTCATAGATGCAGGGGCGCCGATCGGCCGCCACCCACCACCAGGGCTCGCCGATCTGGAACCTGACGGGAAGCTGTTCCAGTTCGAGAAGGCCGACGAAGAGGGAAGCCGCCTGGCCAAGCCAGCCCATGGCCTCATCATTGGACGGCGATAGCAGGGTCGATGGCGGAACCCAGCCGGTCAGCGCGATCTCGCCACCAAGGGCGCGCTGTTTCCAGCTGTCGGGGCAATACTGGTCGAACAACTCGTAAGATAGCGACACGATCACCGAGAAGTCGCGCGCCCGCGCCTGGCTCAGGAAATTCTGGTGCCACTGGCTGGCCGGTGCGGCCAGTTGCGCAGGCTGCACAACCAGCTGGTCGCCCACAGCCGCATCGCCGAGCCGCATGAAGTGGCTCATCCCGACGTAATGGACCAGCTCATCGCGATAGCCCAGGCCTTCGATATTGCGCAGAATTCGGGCCGGGGTCTGGTTGAACAGATCGTCATAGGCGGTGGCAATGTGCTCGCCATGGACCGGCATTATGACATCGCCGATTTCGAGCATGGCATTGGCGCCGTCGCAGGAAATCTCGGTCAGTTCCGCAAAACCGTTTGCCCGTGCGGCGAGCGGCAAGGAGCTTCCACCGGCGAAGCCGGGCGGCACCAGCGAGATGAACATACGGTCGATATCGCCGGGGTGGACCGGGTCGCCAGGCAGGAACCATCCGTCTTCGAGTTCGGAAAAGGGCAGGGTGATCTGCGCATCAGTGGGCGTGCCGCTGGCATAGTTCCACAGGCGCACGAACCAGCTGCGCGCATTGCCCGCCGCATCGCGCCCTTCGATCGTCAGGGTCGGGCCGTTGGCCGCATCGAGCGCGATCAGGCCATCCGAGTGCCAACGGAATTGCAGCGTGGTGCGCGAATAGTCGCGGCTGGTGGTATAAGCGAGCAACGGATGGTCGAAACTGTCGGCGCTTTCCCAGATGAGGCCAACCAGTTCGCCCTGGTGATGGAACTCGCAATCCACACGCAAGCTGTCCGGCCCAGTGGCGATGACCGAAGCCATCGCCGGACGGGGGAAGTTGACGGTCCAGAATCGCGGATCGAACCGCTGGATGAAGCCTGATTGCTGATCGCGCCGTTCGCTTGCCAGCCAGAATGCCATGTCTATTGGTCCCTTCAGGCGTCTTGCAGAGCGCGCCTGACGGCCGAGGCCACCTGGCGCGAGGAGCGTTTGAGTGCGGCAGGGGCGGCCATCCCGCGCGGAGCGGCGAGCTGGATCGCAACGCGCACGTCCCTGCTGCGGCCCGAGTTATCGGGACCGGCATCGATGCGACCGGCGCTGGTCGGGACGAAGATTTCAGGCCCGCGTTCGCCCACGACGAAGGCACGTCCGGGGGATACCGGCCCCCCGGTCGCGCGACCGGGCAAGCCGAATAACGCGCCGATCGCGCCGCTGAACAGCCCGCCCAACCCTCCTTGCCCGCCACCGAAAATCGAACCGATCCCGGTTTGCAGCGCGTGCGCGGCAATCTGGTCGAGCGCCTGAAATGCGGTGCGCTTCAGATCGTCGAAACCCAGGCTGCCGCTACGGATCGCGGCCAGCAGCCCGCGCTCGAGGATCGAGCCTGCACGCTCGAACCCGTCACCGAGTGTGGCGTCGACCATGCCGCGGATCTGCGCCAGATCGCTGGCGAACCCGTCGCTGGTTGCGCGCACATCGATGACCAGCTCTTCAAATGCTTCGTCCATTGCGCTCGCGCTCCATTAGCTGTTCGATAGTCTGGCGGGTTATGAGTTGGGCCTGGATGGCTTGCGGGTCGATCAGGGCCATCGCGAGTTCAGCAGGTGTTGCGCTCCAGAACTCGTGTGGACGCCAGTGGAGCAGGCGTGCGGCCAGTGACACGAGCGCGGGCAATTCCTGAGAGAATCGGCGGGTCACCCCGAACCTTTCAAAACCTGCGCGAGGATCGCGCGCACCGGCGCGGTTGCCTTGATCAGGCCCATGGCCAGCAAGGCCTCGCCCACCACGCTACGGTCGGGGCGGGCTTCGGCAGGGAGGCAGTGCCAGACGAGGCCGCTCATCGCGGAGATTCCCAGCGAGCCCTGCGAGGCTTTCTCGACCATGGCGAAGAGCGACCCCAGATCCTCCTCAGCCGCTACCAGCGCCTCGAAGGTGGGCCGCAGGATATATTCCACGCCCGCGATGGTGATCGTCGTTTCGCCCCTCATCGGGTTGGCGCCGCGGGTCATAGCGGCGTTACCGGGCCCGAGCTTTCGAGCTGGATTGTGTAATTGCGCTCGCCGTTGAAGTCGCCGGCATAGTCGAGCCGTTGGACCAGAAACCTGCCCTGCATCCGCGCGCCATCTTCGAACGACAGCTCGTAATTCTCGATCGTCCCGGCAAGCGCATGCGCGCGGATCGCGGTTTCGGCATTGCTGCCGAGGAAAATCCCCGCCGCGCTGACCGATATCGAGCGGGTTCCAGCTCCCGACAGCAATTCGCGCCATCCGCCCGATTGCTTGTGCGTGACCACAACCGTGTCGCCGTTGATCGACATCTGCGTGGTGCGCAGGCCGGCGACGGTTTCATAGGCGGGCGGGGTGGCGCCGTCGCCGATCTTGAGCAGGAAGGCAGAGCCTTTTTGGGCAGTCATCTGGGTTACTCCGTCTGGTTGGCGAGAAGGCGAAAGCGGTATTCGAGTAGCAGCGCGCGCAGGTTCCGGGCGCGCCGCTCGGCGCGCGAGCGAATGAACCGGCTGGTGACCACGGCGAATTCAGGATGTGCGGCAGGCAACGACTGGATTCGCTGCTCGATTCCGCGCGCGAGAGCGGCGTCAGCGGCAGAATCGTCGCCGCGTGTGACCAGTTCGAATGCCACACGCACTTCGCGCCCCGCCCGATCCTTGGTACCCCAGTCGGCAGAAGCGCTGGCGGCAATACCCAGCCAGGGAACGCTGGCCTTGAGCGGGCTTTCTTCCTCGATCGCGTTCAGCGAGGCGAGTTGTGGATCGCTCCTGAGCCAATCGATCAGCGCGGCGCGTAAGAGATTTTCCATCATGGTCAGGCGATCCGGGCGAGACGCCACGGGCGCCACAGTGCGGAGATCGACGCGGGCGGCGATGTCGTCTGTGTGCCATCACGGTCCTGGTAGAGGTGCGCGGCGGCACGGATCACGCCGTGCCGCAATCCATCGGGCATGGCTGCCCAATCAGGTGCGATGCCCGCGACAAAACTGACGGCAATCGAACGGACTTCGCCGGGCGCAAGTACGCGCACCCGGCCCACGCCTGCAGCATCGAGTTCGATTTCATATTGGCCCGATGCCAACGGGGCGCGGGTGCCGTCCTTGCCGATTACGGCCACCGAGGTGATCGCGCGCACCGGGCGGGTTTCAAGGCATTGCCATCCATCCGATGCCGGCACGATTTCCTCGAAGTCGGTTTCAAGCGGCATCTGGCGGGTAAAGCTCTCGCACAGGCCCATGCCGGCATGAAGCAGGCCGGAGAGCAGCGTATCCTCGGTTGACTGGGTGATTCCCAGCCACTGTTTCAGCTCGGCGAGCGCGTTGCCCGACAGATCGGCTGGTTGGGTTATGGCCCGCTGCATTGCGGTCTCCTGGCTGGATCAAATAGGGTGGCGCCCGCATCGCCTGGCGATGCTGGAGCTGTCGCGGCGACGCGGGCGCGCTGGGTCGGCGCAGGAGCGGGGGGACTCGACTGCGCCGGGGTGGGGATCAGAGCTCGATCTTGAGCAGCTTGATCGCCGCGCTGTCGAGAACCTGACCACCCACTCGCCTGGTGGCGTAGAAGTGGACGAAGGGCTTGTTGGTGAAGGGATCGCGGAGGATCTGGGTCGCGGTGCGCTCGGCGATCAGATAGCCATGGCGGAAGTTGCCGAAAGCGATCGGGAATGCGCCCGCCGCGATATCGGGCATGTCCTCGGCCTCGATCACCGGATAGCCGAGCAGGCGATCAGGCTGCCCCTCGACCATGCCGGGCTGCCACAGGAAGGCGCCGTCAGCCGTCTTGAGCTTGCGCACTTGCGCCAGCGTGGCCGAATTCATGACGAAACTCGCGCCCTGGCGATGACCAGCCTTCATCGTGTGCACGAGGTCGATCAGACGAGCATCGGGAGCCGCATCGAAACCGGCAGCATCGCCCGACCCGATATACTGAAGCGATCCGAAGGCGCGCACGCCGTCCTCCGCTGTCGAAACCGGCACGTTGAGGAATCCAGATGGCTGGTTCACGCCATTACCGTTGACGAAGGCGGTTCCTTCGGCGCGGGCGAACTCCATCGCGATTTCGCTGGCAAGCCAGCTTTCGAGATCGAAGCCTGCATCGTCGAGCATGGCCTGGCTCGCCGCCGGATTGGCGTAGAGTTCGCCGCTGGGCGGGGCGATTTCGGCGAATTGCGGCGTTCCGGTTTCGGGGCGGGCGGCAGTTTCGCTCACCCATCCCGAGGAAGTTCCGCCGGTGCTGATGAGCTTGCGATAGCCTGCGCTGCCGGTCTGCACCACCTGGGCGATTGCGCGGATCGGGCTGATTTCGGCCATTTCGCGGGCGATCATCTCGTCGATCACGCGCGGCACGGCATAGCCGCCGTCGCCCGGCGCAACGCCGCTCAGCGACTTGATCTCGGTCTCGCGGCCAAGCCGCAGATAGCCATCGACGAAGCCCTTGATCTCGGTCGAGGCATGGGCGCCGCCGATTGCCGGGCGGGCGGCGGCGCGCGCCACCTTGTCGAGCCGCGACTTCACCTCCTCGACTTCGGAGCGCAGGGCGGTCACTGCCTCTTCAGTCCTGTCCTGGCGGGCGACGATATCGAAGCTGGCTTCGAGCTGCTGTGTGGTTTGGGTTTCAGATGTTTCCATGGGGTATTCAACCTTTCTTTGGGCATGAAAAAGGCCGCCCCGATGGCGGCCGGTGAGGGATTGGAGTGTTTCGTTTATCGGGCGAGTAACGGTCCGCAGACAGGCGGACCGCAAGGCCGACTGGCCGCCCGCAGCGCCGACAGGCGCGAGGAAAGCCAAGGCTGCGGATGCAGCCGCCGGCGCTTGAGGCTAAGTAACGAAATGCACTCTTGCGCCGTGCTGGAGCGGGTGAGTGACAAGGCTCACCTCGAACAATTCGATTTCGGTCAGTATTCGGCCGCGCTGGCCCTGCTGATAGCCGCTGGCGCGATAACCGAAGCTGAGACCCGAAACTTCGCCGCGCCTCAGCATCTGCGCCGCACGACCGAGCGGATTGTCGATCCGGCCGATGACGCGCAGGCCGCGCGAATCCTCCGCGATCGTCTCGATCATGCCGATCGCCGTATCGGGTCGGTGCTGCCAGAACAGCGGGACCGGGCCGCGCCGACCATGCAATGTCTGGGCAAAGGCACCGGGCTGGATCGTATCGCGCGCGGCATCGGCGATATCGAACAGCGCGGCATATCCGGCAAAGCGCAGCGGCGGCGGCGATGCGCCGGTCATCGCAGCAGGTCCCCCGCACCAAGCCGCACGGCAATGCCGATCAGCACCAGGGCAAGGGCCGCTCGCACCGCCCAGCCGACAAAGGCCTTCCACGCGCTCGCCTTGGCGTCGCGCCAGGCACGCAGCAGTTCGCGCAGCTCGCCCAGATCCTCCTGCGCCCCGGCGTCGGATAGCCCGAGGCGCGCGAGCACCCGGTCAGCGGTAAGCTCGCTGGTTTCCTCGACGATCAAGCGCAGCGTGACCAACTCGCCGCCTTCGCTGGCGGCCTGCGCCATCAGACGGGCGAGCAATTCTTCGCGCTTCATGGCTGTTCTCCCGGTGTGTCGAGCTTCAGCAGTGCGCGTTTTTCCTCAGCGCTAAGGAATTCGGCCCCCGAAATCTGGTTCCACAGCCGCTCGCGATCCTCCGACAAGGCGGTGACGGAATCGAGGTCGATCGCCAGCCGGGCATCGGGGAACCACGGGGCAAGGCCTTCCTGAAGCGCAGCCAGCAGCTTGCCCGCCAAAGGCAGCAAGGTCAGCCGCCACAGCGCCTTGTTGGCTTCGCGGTAATTGGCATAAGTGTTGTCGCCCGGCAGGCCGAGCAGCATCGGCGGCACCCCGAAGGCGAGCGCGATGTCGCGCGCCGCCGCACTCTTGAGTTCGGCAAAGTCCATGTCGGCTGGGGACAGCGCCATGCTCTGCCACTTGAGCCCGCCGTCGAGCAGCATTGGCCGCCCGGCATTGCCCTCACCGGCAAAGGCGCTGGAAAGTTCGGACCTCAATCGTTCGAACTGGTCGGTGGTCAGGCTCGAACCGTCGGCAGACTCATAGACCAGCGCTCCGGAGGGGCGGGCGGCATTCTCGAGCAACGAGCGATTCCAGGCCGAAGCGGCATTGTGGATGGCGATCGCCTGCCCCGCCGCCGCCAACGCGCCTGCGCCATAGTGGTCGTCGGCCGGATGCATGGCCTTGATGTGGATCACGTTGGGCCAGCCGTCGGCGTCCTCGATCGCGATCTCGATCGACCTTGTGCCCACGCGATAATCGTAGCCGCATGGCCAGCCGTCGGGGCCGGGAATGACCTTGATCCGTTCCGGCCGCAGCGCGAACAGTTCGATCGGCGTACCCGATCCATCCTTGACGATCTGGACATAACCATTGCCGTGCAGCAGCAGATGCGCAGCGAGCGTTTCGACCAGCGATTGCCCGGCGCTGGTGGCGCCGACAAGAGCCTGCAGCGCCTCGTCCGTTGGCGCCAGCGGAGCGCTGCCCACGGCTTCGGCCACGATCCGCACCGCGCGCTGGGCGATGGGGTTTGCCAGAAACCCTTCCCTGATCGCATTGTCATAATCGAAATGATGACCGGGACGTGCGCGGTCATAGGCGACCGCCCAGGGTGCGACGTACCCGTGCGCCAACGGCACGCGGGCTTCGCCCCCGCCCTTGAAGGCGGAAGCGAGCGAGGAGAGGAAGGACATGGGGTTTCCCTTTTTTCTTGTGGCGAGGGCGGCTTACAGATAAAACAACACCATGAAAATCTGGCATTATTTTCAGGGCCTGCGAGTGGATCTTCACTCTCCACTTGCAAAAGCCGAGGCAATTGAGCGGATCAATCGAGCCAGCGGTTCGATGCTGTGGCCATTCTCGAATGGTATTAAAGGCGGAGTTTGGTTCGGGCGACTGCGCTTCAGCCACACTTCATGCTGGTACTTCGATTCCAATGTAAAACCGATACTTGCCGGTCGGCTCAGCGACGCTCTCGGATCATGTGAGATTCGCGCAAGGTTTCGTGCACCTATTTTTGCCTATGTGTTTTTCGCAGTCTGGTATCTCGGCCTTTTGGTGATGCTGATTAGTGCTCTGGTTGTCGGGCTCAGCGGGGGAGAAAACTCAGTTGTACTGCTGTTTCTTCCGTTTATTTTGATTTTCTTCCTTGCTCCTGTGGGGATGCATTATTTGTTGCACCGGAACGCTGAAGATGACCTTGAAAGGATTCTGGAATTCCTGAATCGAGAGGCCGATTTTTCAGTTGTGCCCAATCAATTCTAGTTAATGTTCATGACCCTCGGAAATGAGCGCCGCCCCAGCATCAGTTCGGTCAGCGCCCAGACAAGGGCGAGGTATAGCCGCGCCAGTGGCACGCGGGCTTCGCCCCCGCGCCTGAAGGTGGAGCGGAAAATGTCGAGCAAGGCCATTGGTTTTCCTTTGTTTGTCTGGACGGCCGGTGGCGGCTGCTTTATCTCTGCCGCGTCTGCACAGGGGGTCACATGCACTACCGGTTCTTCGCTGCGGCGCTCTGTGCCGGTCTCGCCATGCCGGTCATGGCAACGGAGCACGAGAGGTCGGCCGAGGCCGCCGACACGGCGGTGCAATCCGGCGAGATGGGCAATCAATGTTTGAGGAGAGATGGCGTGGCTGCTTCTCCCGAACAGCTGAATGAAATGGTCGGCTTTCTCATGGACTTCGCGAATCAGATGCTGACGCAAGCGGGGGAATTCTATCCGTTTGCCGCCTTCATTAATGCCGAAGGTAGTGTGGAGGCGGTGGGTGGATACACCGGCGAAGAGCAGCCGGAACCGTCGGAGGTGTATCAACTCCTGCAACAAGCCTTGCGGACGAGGGCTCAGACTGGCGGAGCCAAGGCGATCGGGATCGCGGTCAACGTGAACATTCCCCCCGCTTTCGAGAGCCCGCTGCCGGACGGTGTGCGGATCACGCTTGAGATGGAAGGCGATTCGCGGCTGATCTACTTTCCCTATGCGCCAGCCCCGCATGGTGCCGCTGAAGGCACGCCTCCGCACTTTGCCGAGCCCTTTGCGGTCGACGTTCCGGCCGACTTGTTCTCGTGCGGGCCGAGTTAAAGCATCAGCACCTTCGGCTCTCCCCGCCGCCCCAGCATCAGTTCGGTCAGCGCCCAGACAAGGGCATCGGCGCGGTCGGGGCTGCGGCCCGGCCCTTGGTAGCCGCCGCCAGGCATTATCCCGCAAAGCTGGTCCTCGAGCTGCGCGAACATTCCGGCATGGCGCACGCGGCCTGCCTCGTAAAGCGCGGCGACGGGTTCGGCCCGGGCAGACTTGCCGCGGCGGGCGTGGACCAGCCGCACCGGCAGGCTGTGGTCGGCAGCGCGCAGCACGCTATCGACCATTGCGCCGCCCTGGTTGGCCTCGGCGATCACCCGGTCGGCGCGCCATTCGCGCGCGGCGCAAGCCACCGCCGAAGCCCAGCGTTCCGGGCTCGCGCCTTCGACCGAGCAATCGGCCAGGACCCGGGCAATGCCATCGGGCCCGAGCGCCGCGACGATAATTCCGCAGGCATCGCCATGTGCGCTGGCCGGCGGATCGACCGCCAGCACCACGCGCCGATAGTCGATTGCCAATGGCTCCTCACGCGCCTGTTCGATCAGCTGGCGCGACCACAGCGCGCCCTCGATATCCTCGATCAGTTCGCCTAGTAGTTCCTGGCGCCCCAGCTGCGTATGGCCGAATTCGCGTTCGACCGCCTCGATGAAACTTCGTGGCAGGTTGGCGGCGTTGTCGCGGGTTGAACCACCCGTCGTTCGGGTGTCCTTGCTTTCGAGCAGGCGGCGCAGCAACGGCACGCCCCGCGGCGTGGTCGTCGCGACAATTCTTTGCTCCGCGCCAAGCCTGAGGCCGAGCAGCAGATTGTCCCAGCAGCGCATGGCGCGTTCGTGCGATTGCGGCCATTTGCCGATCTCGTCGCACCAGGCGTGGCTGTGCTGGGGCCCGCGCAGGCTTTCCGGCTCGGCGGCCGAATAGAGGAAGGCCTGTGCGCCGTTGCTCCAGCGCAGGCGGTGCAGCGATGGCTCGAAAACCGGGCGATCGTGACCGGGCGAGCAGGCGATCAGCCCGCTCTCGCCTTCGATCATGACGCTGCGCGCCTCGGCCATCGAAGCGGCGACCAGTGCAATCCGGGCGCGCCCGTCGCCCTCCGCAATTCGGCGAACCCATTCCGCCCCGGCCCTGGTCTTGCCGAAGCCGCGCCCACCCATCACCAGCCACGTCAGCCAGTCGCCATCGGGCGGCAGTTGTCCGGGATGGGCCGAATTGAGGAAGTCCTCCTCCCACAGATTGCGTTCTTGCTGGTCGAGCGAGGCGACGAATTGCCTGCGCCGCGACGGCGATGCGGCGGCGAACAGTTCGGGCCGCGAGACCTTGGAGCCTGATGACATTACATTGATCCATCGGCCCTGCGCGCCCGGTCGCTCGATACCTGTTGCCGCAGGGCCTCGACCTTCCGGTCGATCGAGGCGCGCACCTCCGCCGCGCTGACATTGGCCCGCACCGCGCGTTCGCTGGCGATCGTTTCCTTGTGCGCGGCGAGAAGGCGCAGCGCATTGGCCACATCCATCTTCCGTTCGGGATTCGGGTCGCGCAGGTAGCCAAGAACTTCCATTTCGAGGTGTTCGTAACCTTCCAGCAATGCCGCGCGCCATTGCCGGGCAAAGTCGGGGTGTTCGCGCCGTGCCTTGTAGGCCCGGCTGACCGAGACGCCCGCCGCCAGTGCCGCCGCGCTGACATTGGACGTAGCCGCCAGTGTCTGGAGGAAATAGGTCCGCCAATGCTTGCTCAACAATCCTTCGCCTTCCGCCTCGCGCTGGCGCGGGGTGATCCGCGTCGTCTTGTTGCGCGGCTTTGCAGAGCGTGCTCGGCGCGAGATGCCGGTCGCCTTGGTCATGCAGGTCTTCCTTGATTGGGCAGGTCGCGGGGCGCCGAAACTCCAATGGCGGCCCAGGAGCCGCCTGCTGCGAATCGGTTCATCGCGATGTTCCGTTTGTCTAACCAAATAGCGTCACGATGTCAATGTAAAAGTGCCAAATGGGTTAATTATCTCGTTGCTTGCGTCCCTAGTCCGGCTCGCTTAGACCGCAGCAAGCATTTACGATCCAAGGTATTCCCATGCTGCGCCGCCTCTACAACTGGACGATGGAAAAGGCGGCGCATCCGCATGCCGAATGGTGGCTGGCGCTGTTCGCCTTCGTCGAGGCGAGCTTCTTCCCGATTCCGCCGCACCCGCTGCTGGGCCTGATGTGCCTGGCCGAACCACGAAAGGCGGTGCGCTTTGCGCTGATCGCCACATTCGCCTCGGTTGCGGGGGGCTTCCTCGGTTATGCCATCGGCTGGGGACTTTATGACACGGTGGGCGAACGCTTGCTGGCCTGGCTGGGGCTGACCGAGAGTTTCCCGGTGGCTGCCTGCTACTTGCGCGAAACCGGCTTCTGGATCTTCGTCGTCAAGGGGGCAACGCCGATCCCTTTCAAACTGCTGACGATCACGGCAGGCTTCATCGGCATGAACCTGGCCACCTTCGCGCTCGCCAGCCTGATCTCGCGTTCGATCAGCTTCATGATCGTGGGCGTGCTATTCCGCGTGTTCGGCGCACCGATCAAGGCCTTCATCGACAGGTTTCTCGGCCTCGTCACGCTGGGCTTCATTATCGCCGTGGTCGGCGGGTTCCTGTTGATCACGCAGCTGACGGACGATAGCGGGGGCGCCACCGATAAGTGCAGCGCGGCCGCCGTCTCGCGGACTGCCTGATCAGGCAGGCTGCTGCTTCGGGTGCCCGAGCTGGCGCTCAGTCCCCGTTACGGTTCCCGGTCTGCTGAGCCGCGCGAGCGATAGCCGCTTCGGCAATTGGGCGCATCAAGGCATAGCCTTGCGCATTGGGGTGGACCCCATCAGAACTATAGGCGGGCGGAAGCTCGCCGTCCGGCCCGGCCAGCGCGGCATGATAATCGGCCAGGATCAGCGCTTCGGCGTCGGCAAATTCCTTGAGCCAGGCGTTGAGTTCGGAGATTTGCCGCGCCGGTGCCAGCCCGGGCTGCCAGGGGAAACGGTCTGCAGGCAGTATCGAGCCGAGCACCACCGCGATGCCGTTGCCGCGCGCAAGAGTGACCATCGCGCGTATGTTGTTGCGCCAGGCTTCGGCGCTGGTCGGGCCGGTATTGCCGGCAATGTCGTTGGTTCCGACCATGATGTGCACCACCCGGGGATGCAGCGCGATCACGTCCTGCCAGAATCGCACCAGCAGCTGCGGGCTGGTCTGCCCGCCGATGCCGCGATCGATGAATCCATGGGCGAAGAAATCGGGATCGTTGTGGAGCCAGCCCTCGGTGATCGAGTCGCCTATAAACACTGCCACCGGCCTTTCGGCTGTAGTGACCGCGCGATTTTCCTCGGCATAACGGCACAGCCATGCCCAATCGTTCGCCAGCACCCGCGAATCGAGCGCCCACAGCCCCTCGCGGTCGAGGGGACAGGGTTGGTTGCTCATCTGCTGCGGGGGGTAAGTGCCGGAAGGCGCATCGGCCAGTGCCGGATGCCCGCTGGCACCAAACGCCAGGGCCAAGGCCAGGGCGAAGCTACACCGCCTAGCCAATGATCCCGACCGCCCTTCCGGCGCGTTCGAACATGCCGAGGATGGTGTGGACGTCATCCTCCGAATGCTCGGCGCACAGCGAACAGCGCAGCAGAGTCATGTTCGCAGGCGTTGCGGGCGGGCGGGCGAGGTTGACGTAGAGCCCTTCCCTCAGCAGCGCTTCCCACATCATCGCGCCGCGCTCCAGATCGGGCATGATCACCGCGATGATCGCGCTCTGCGGCTCGTCCGTTCCGAGTTCGAAGCCAAGCTGGCGCAACCCGGCATGGAGGCTGCGCGAATTTTCCCACAGATGCGCGCGCTTGTTCGAACCATGCATCAGCTTGCGAATGCTGGTCGCGGCGGTCGCCACCACGCTGGGTGGTAGCGATGCGGTGAAGACATAGGGACGGCACACCAGCCGCATGATTTCGAACTTGGGATGGTTCGATACGCAAAAGCCGCCAACTGTGCCCACGCTCTTGGAGAAAGTGCCGATGATGAAATCGACATCGTCGATCACGCCCTGCGCTTCGGCCACGCCGCGCCCGTGTTCGCCGATAAAGCCCATCGAATGCGCCTCGTCGACCAGCACCATGGCGCCGTGCTGCTTGGCGATGCGGACCATGTCCTTGAGCGGCGCCACGTCGCCAAGCATCGAATAGACGCCTTCGAGCACCACCAATTTGCCCGCGCCATCGGGGATGCGCCTCAGGCGCTTTTCCATCGCTTCGATATCGTTGTGCTTGAAGGGCACGACTTCGGCATTGCCCATGGCGCACCCATCCCAGATCGAGGCATGGCTATCGATGTCGAGCACGATGTAATCGCCTTTTCCGGCGATCGTTGAGATGATTCCGAGGTTGGCCTGATAGCCGGTCGAGAACACCATGGCATGATCCATGCCGTAAAACTCGCGCAGCGCCTGCTCGCACTCCTTGTGCCCCTGGTATGTCCCGTTGAGCACCCGGCTGCCCGTCGTACCCGATCCGTAGTTATCAAGCGCGTCCTTGCCCGCCTGGATCACGTCCGGGTCGAAGGTCATGCCCATGTAATTGTAGGTGCCGAGCAGGATGGTGTCGCGCCCGTTGCAGATCGCACGAGTGGGAGAAAGGACCTTCTCCATCACCAGATTGTAGGGATCCTCGACCCCGCTCGCCAACAGGTTCTGGCGCAGGGCGATGATATCGTCGAATTTGGAAAAAAGGTCGCCCGCCGGGCTCATGCCTTCGCTCATGGTCTGGCGGTCCCTATTGATCCTGAAGCTTTGTCACCGCATCGACAAGCTGGCCGAAATTCTCGATCTCGGCCTGCTGGTTCATGCTGATGATGATGTCGAACTCGTCTTCGATCGCCGCCACGAAATCCATCACAGTAAGGCTGTCGAATTCAAGGTCGTTGGCAAAAGTGGTTGCGCCGCTGATATCGACGCCCTTCTTGTTGAAGGGTTCGGCTAGCGAACGGATGGCGGCATCAACTTCGGCACGGTCCATGAAGGCGTTCTCTTTCCTGCGGCTTGCGAGATGCGCCTGCCATGCGATTGCGGTGCGAAAAAGGCAAGCGGATTGGCGTTCATCCCGCGCCGTCAGCAAGCCGGTCAGGCGGGAAGCAGTTCCTTGACTGCATTCATGAACGGCATGATCGATACCGGCTTGGCGAGATAGCCCGCCGCCCCCGCCGCCCTGATCCGCTCTTCATCGCCCTTGCCGGCAAAGGCGGTGACGGCGAGCACCGGTATTGCCGCGAGTGCCAGGTCCTGCTTGGCCTGTTCGATCAGATCGACACCCGAAATCCGGGGCAATTGGATGTCCATGATGATAAGGTGCGGTTGAACTTGTCGCGCGGTATTGAGCGCAGTTTCACCATCAGCCACGGGCTCTACCTCATAGCCGTGCGCACGCAGGACGTCGCAAAACAGCTTCCGGTTGAGGTCGTTGTCCTCGACAACCATGATTCTCTTTGCCACTTAACCCGCGAGCTCCCTTGCATGGCGGGCAATACTACCGCTGAAAGGCGCATGACAATTCCGTATCGGCCATCATCCCCTGTTGAACTGCGCCAGGCGCCCGATGCGCTGGCGCTGGCGGCGCTCGCCTGGATCCTCGAGGATTGCGAGCGGGCGCAGCGCCTGCTCGCGCTGACCGGGCTCGAACCCGACACGCTGCGCCATGCATTGGGGGAGAGTTCGACGCTTGCGGCGGTGCTCGAATTTCTGTGCAATCATGAGCCCGATCTGTTGAGAGCGGCAGAAGCGCTGGCGGTAACGCCTGAAGAGCTGGTCGCCGCGATGGAGGAGCTGCGCCGATGAGCCGCCCGCTGGTCATCTGCGATTGCGACGAGGTGCTGCTGCACATGGTCATGCCGTTCAAGCAGTGGCTCGAAGAAGACGAGGGCGTGCGCTTCGAAATGGCGGGAAACGACTTCAGCAAGGCCATGCGCTGGGCATCTAATGCCGAGCTGCTCGAACCGAGGGAGGTCTGGCACTTCCTCGGCCGGTTCTTCGATACGCAGATGGATCGCCAGGTGCCGATCGCGGGAGCCGTGGCGGGCATAAGCCGGCTGGCTGAGGCGGCCGACGTTGTGATCCTGACCAATCTGGCCGATGAGCGGCGCGACAATCGCGCGCGCCAGCTCGAGGGCCATGGCATCGCCTCGCGGGTCTTCACCAACCAGGGGCCAAAGGGTCCGGCGCTGAAGGCGATCATTGACGAATATGCACCATCGCACAGCCTGTTTATCGACGACCTACCGCAGCATCACCAATCCGCCGCGCAGGCCGCGCCGTTGACCAGCAGGCTGCACCTGTGCGGCGAGCCGATGCTCGCCCCGCATATCGAATGTGCGCACCGGGCCGGGCACGCGCATGCGCGGATTGACCAATGGAGCGAAGCCTTGCCATGGCTGCTCGATGAACTGGAGAATGGACCGCGATGACTGTTGACAAGCGCCTGGAAGAGCTGGGCATCACCCTGCCGCAACCTGCCGCCCCGGTGGCGAGCTATGTCCCGGTGGTGGTCGCGGGAGGATTCGCACATGTTTCGGGCCAGCTGCCATTCATCGATGGCGCTCTGGTCACGGGCCGGCTGGGCGAGGACGTTTCGACCGATGACGGCATGGCGGCGGCGCGCGCCTGCGGCCTGATGATCCTGGCGCAGCTCAAGGCGGCGCTGGGCTCGCTTGATCGGGTCGAGCGCGTGGTCAAGCTGGGCGCCTTCGTAAATTCCGCCGCGGATTTCACCGATCAGCCCAAGGTCGCCAATGGCGCATCGGACCTGATGGTCGAAGTGTTCGGCGAAGCGGGGAAACATGCGCGCGCGGCGGTGGGAGTGCCCGCGCTTCCGCTGGGCGCGGCGGTGGAAGTGGATGCGGTGGTCGCGATCCGTGGCGGCTAGCAGGAAGGCTCCGCGCTGGCTCACACAATGGGAATATGCCCATCGCGGCCTTCACGGTCCCAAGGGCGGCAAGCATGTACCGGAAAACTCGCTCGCTGCCGCGCGACTGGCGATCGAAGCGGGAATGGGGATCGAATGCGATACCCAGCGCACTCTCGACGACCATCCGATGGTGTTCCATGATTGGGACCTCAAGCAGTTGACGGGTGAGGACGGTGCGACTGAGAGCTTGCTCAAGGACGAGTTACAGCAGCTGACCTATATCGGTAGCGACGAACATCCCGCCACGCTGGCGCAGTTGCTCGATCTGGTAGCAGGGCGCGTGCCGCTGCTGATCGAGATCAAGTCGAAGGCGGGGTATGATGTTGCGCGGAGTTGCAAGCTCGTCGCCGATGGTCTGCGCGGCTCTATGGGGCCACATGCGGTCATGAGCTTCGACCCGCGAGTTGCCCGTTGGTTCCGTCGCATGGAGCCACAGATTCCATGCGGATTGGTAATGCGCGAGGACGAGCATGGCCATACGCAGCGCGCATGGCAGCGGCGGCTTGTCTTCTGGATCGCCCGGCCCGATTTCCTCGCCTATCATGTCGCCGCATTGCCCAGTCGCTGGGTTGCGGGCCTGCGCGCGCGTGGGCTGCCGGTCCTCGCCTGGACGGTCAATTCGCCCGAAACGCGCGCAACCGCGCTGCGCCATGCCGATGCCCCGATCGCCGAGGGGGCAGGCCTGGCATGAGCACCAGCGCGCTGACGGTCAGTCTTGCGCCTTCGGTCGGGTCGTTCGACGCGGGAGAATGGAACGCGCTCGGCGGCAACCGCAATCCTTTCGTTGCCCATGAATTCCTCACCGCGCTGGAGGATTCGGGCAGTGTCGGCGAAGGGACCGGCTGGCAACCGGCCCCGCTCGCCATTAGCGACAGGCAGGGCGCGCTGCTTGCGGCGCTGCCCGCCTACGTGAAAACCCACAGCCAGGGCGAATATGTTTTCGACCACGCCTGGGCCGATGCCTGGCACCGCGCGGGCGGGCACTATTACCCGAAGTTGCAGATCGCGGCTCCCTTCACCCCTGCCAACGGCCCACGCCTGCTGCTGCGTGACGATGGCCTTGCCCCGCATCTGATCAGGGCGGCGGAAAGCCTGTGCCTGAACAGCAACCTGTCATCGGCGCACGCCACCTTCATCGAGCCAGGCCAGCGCCATTTGTTCGAAGCAGCCGGATGGCTGATGCGCAGCGATATCCAGTTCCATTGGGAAAACCGGGGGTATCACGGCTTCGAAGACTTCCTCGCGGCGCTGTCCTCGCGCAAGCGCAAGGCGATCCGCAAGGAGCGCGAGGAGGCGCAGCGTGGGGTCGAGATCGTCCGGCTTTGCGGCGACGAAATCCGCGCTGAGCATTGGGACGCATTCTGGCGCTTCTACCAGGATACCGGTGCGCGCAAATGGGGCACGCCCTATCTCACCCGCGACGCCTTTACTTTACTGGGCGAACGGATGGCGGATCGCATCGTACTGGTGCTGGCGCTGATCGAGGGTCGCCCGATTGCCGGTGCGCTCAATTTTGCGGGGGAAGAATCGCTATACGGGCGTTATTGGGGCGCGACGCTGGAGAAACGCTTCCTGCATTTCGAGCTGTGCTATTACCAGGCGATCGAGATTGCGATCGAGCGCGGTTTGCAGCGGGTCGAGGCAGGCGCGCAAGGGCCGCACAAGCTGGCGCGGGGTTATGAACCGGTCACGACATGGTCCGCGCACTGGATCGCCGATTCCGGCTTTCGCGCAGCGGTTGCCGATTATCTCGAGCGCGAGCGCGCCGGCGTGGCGCAGGACCGCAACTATCTCGACACGCGCACGCCTTTCAGGAAGGATTAGGCTTCAGAAAGGATCAGGCGACCTTGCGGCGTTCCTCGACCAGCCACTGACGCGCGCGGCGCTGCGCCTCGGCGATTTCGCGCGCGGTCATTTCTTCGGAAATGTCGGCTCTGCAACTGGCTGCATCCTCGTGCCCCTTGGCGGCTGCGAGATTGAACCATTTGTGCGCTTCGACGAGATCGCACCAGGCGCCATGGCTTCCGGTCGAAAAGGCAACCCCCAGATCGAAGTAAGCTGAAATCTCGCCCTGCGATGCTGCGGCCAGGCAATGTGCCAGCAGCAGATCGGCCTCGCGGCGGGACACGATTGTGGCAACGTTGCCCTCGATCCCTGTCAGTTCCATCACCGTTTCCCCTTTTATCATTGCTCGCCGGAATCGGCCGGCCCGCATGGCGGTTTTCACAGGAACATGGTCAACAATTGGTTAACGGACGGGCAAAATTATTCTGGTGGCTCCCCCGGCATTCACCGGCGATCAATCTTTTGATGCCAGATGAACTACTGGACTGGGGGCAGTGGGCAAAACCGCCTTGTGCGGCCCCGCAGCCCCGCCTATAGGCGCGCCAGACGAGCCACCGATCGCTTACGGAAAAGTCCGAAGCCAGCAGGGGATTTGCGGTCTCGTGGCAATATTTTGGATGATGAGGACTGCATGGCCACGGCGACATCGGAAGAAATCGACATCCTTGAAAAGGCAAAGCGCAAGCTTGAGCCCGATTACGTTCCCGGCGACGACGAAGAATACATGAGCGAGCGGCAACGGAACTATTTCCGCATGCTGCTGCTCGAATGGAAGCGTTCGATCCACAATGCAGCCGACCAGACGCTGCAATCGCTTCAGAATGGCCCGATTCGCGAACCCGATCTCAACGATCGCGCGTCCAGCGAAACCGATTGGGGCATCGAACTCAGAACTC
>PNJY01000016.1 GCA_013822125.1 Erythrobacter sp.
CAGCCGAAGTCGAATCGCTGCTCGATTTCTCCGATGAAGATGACCTCGCGGCAGTCTCGCAGCTCTTTGGCGAGGCGCTCAGTACCCTTGAGTGCGAGCTTGGCGAGTGGGCTATGCGCCCGCGTGCCGAACGGCTGGGCGATGGCTTCAGGGTCGTGCTCGCCGGGCCTCCGAATTCCGGTAAATCTACGCTTTTCAACGCATTGATTGATAGCGAAGCAGCAATTACCTCGCCGATTGCGGGGACGACGCGCGATGTCATCGAGCGATCCGTGGCGCTGGGCGGCATCCCCTTTACCTTCGTCGATACCGCGGGGCTGCGCGAGCAGGGCGGCGACACGATTGAGGAGATCGGCATTGCCCGCGCCCGGGCGCAGCTTGCCAGGGCCGATCTGGTGCTGTGGCTTGGCCCCGAGGGCGAGGGCGGTGATGATGTGTGGGAGGTCGAGGCAATGATCGATCTGGCCGACCACTCCCGCAAGGCGAGCGCACGTTTCCGCGTTTCCGCGCAATCGGGGGCCAATATCGACGCTTTGAAGTCGGCATTGGTTGAGCACGCACGCGGTTCCATGCCCAAACCTGGCGAGGCCGCGCTCAACGCACGCCAGCATGCACTGGTGATCGAGGCGAGGGACAGCTTGCATGAGGCTGCCGGGCACCGTGACCTGCTGCTGGTGGCCGAGAATCTGCGCCGCGCCCGGCTTGCGTTTGATCGCCTGATCGGGCGCGCGACCACCGAGGATATGCTCGACGCGTTGTTTTCGCGCTTCTGCATCGGCAAGTGATTCGCGCGCCGCTGTTCCACGTGAAACACTGATCTTTTGACGCGCGAGGCAGGGTCGATTATCGCGCGCGGCATGCGAAGCTATGACATTGTAGTGATCGGCGGCGGCCATGCCGGGGTCGAGGCGGCCTGCGCCTCTGCCCGCATGGGTGCGCGCACCGCGCTGGTGAGCTTCGATCCCGGCATGATCGGAGCGATGAGCTGCAACCCGGCAATCGGCGGGCTGGGCAAGGGGCATCTTGTCAGTGAAGTGGACGCGCTCGACGGCGTGATCGCGCGCGCGGCCGATGCCGGTGCGATCCATTACCGGATGCTCAACCGTTCCAAGGGCAGCGCGGTCTGGGGGCCACGCGTTCAGGCCGATCGCCAATTGTTCAGGGCTGCGGTGCAGCGGATCGTGCGCGGGCAGCAAGGACTGGAAGTGATCGCGGGCGAGGCGGCGGCGCTGCGGATGGCTGGCGGGCGTGTGTGCGGGGTCGATCTTGCCGACGGCACTGCGATTGCAGCGCGGGCGGTTATCCTGTGCACCGGGACCTTTCTGGGCGGCACACTGTTTCGCGGCGAGGAGCGCTTCGAAGGGGGGAGAATCGGCGAGGCATCGGCGCAGCGTCTGGCGCAGCAATTGCGCGGCGCGGATCTTCCTATGGCGCGGCTCAAGACCGGGACCCCGCCAAGGCTCGACGGGAGGACGATCGATTGGGCAGCCCTCGACGAGCAACCCTCGGACGGTGAAACGTGGACGATGTCCGCGTTGACGAAAAGGCGGGTCAATCCGCAGGTCTTCTGCGCGATCACCCGCACCAACGAGGCTGCGCACGAGGTGATTCGCGCCAACCTGCACCGCTCGCCGTTGTTCAGCGGCGCGATCGATGCCAGGGGGCCGCGTTATTGCCCCTCGATAGAAGACAAGATTAACCGATTTGGTGACAGGGACGGCCATCAGGTGTTCCTCGAGCCAGAGGGGCTGGCGACCCACCTGGTCTATCCCAACGGGATCAGCACCTCGCTCCCGGCGGAGGTTCAGCTGGCGATGCTGCGCAATATGCCAGGCCTTGCGCGGGTGGAGATCGAAACCGCTGGCTATGCAGTGGAATACGATCATATCGATCCGCGCGCGCTGGGCGGCGATCTTCAGTTGAGGGCGATCCCCGGGCTCTATTGCGCGGGGCAGATCAACGGCACCACCGGATATGAGGAGGCCGCGGCCCAGGGGCTGGTAGCGGGATTGAATGCAACCGCATTGGTTCTAGGGCGGGAGCCGCCGCGGCTCGACCGCGCCAATTCCTATATCGCAGTGATGGTCGATGATCTGACGCTGCATGGGGTGAGCGAGCCCTATCGCATGCTCACCGCGCGGGCCGAATATCGCCTGCGCCTGCGCGCGAGCAATGCCGCGACGCGCCTGACGCCGCTTGGTATCGAGGCGGGCTGTATTGGCGCGGAGCGAGCGGAATGGTTCGAGCGGCGCATCGAGCGCCGGGCCTTGCTTGAGCCGACCTTTGACGAGCGACTGGCGGCGCGCGAGCTCGCCGGGGCAGGCCTGCCGGTGCGGCGCGACGGCGGCAAGAAATCCATGGCCGAATGGTTGCGGCACGAAGGGATCGGCGTGCAGGCGTTGGCGCCATGGGTGGGCGCGATGCTCGATCCTGACGATTCGCTGGTTCAGGAAATGGCCGAAGACGCGGCCTATGCCCCTTACCTGGAGCGGCAGGAGGCTGAGCTGCGCGATCTGCGGGCGAGTGAGGCGCTGGAGCTCGGCACGCATTTCCCATTCAGGGACGTGCCCGGCCTCTCGATAGAGATGATCGAGCGTCTGGAAGCCTCCAAGCCTGCGACGCTGGCGGCTGCGGGCAGGCTTGCCGGGATCACCCCTGCCGCGCTCGCTGCGCTGCTGGTGCATGCACGCAGACGGGCGCGGGCAGCATGATCGCGGATGAGGACGGTGCGCGGCGCTATGTCGCGGCGATGGCCGATACCAGTGCCGATACCAACGCGATGGACCGGCTTGACCGGCTCGTCGCGGCACTGCTCGAGGAAAATCAGCGGCAAAACCTCATTTCACGCCCGTCCGAGGCCGCGATATGGCTGCGCCACATTGCCGACAGCGCACAATTGCTGCGGTTTGTTCCACGTGAAACATTTGGACCGTGGCTCGATCTCGGCACGGGCGCGGGCTTTCCCGGTCTGGTTATTGCGGTGCTGCGGCCCGATCAACCCGTGGTTCTGGTCGAATCGCGCCCTCTGCGCGCGCAGTGGCTGTCGCGGATGGCCAGCGAACTGGCGCTTGATCATTGCCGTATCGAGGCGCGCCGGATCGAGGCCGTCGAAGCGTTCGCGGCGCGTGTCATTTCGGCACGCGCCTTTGCTCCGCTGCCAAGGCTTCTCGATCTGTCCGCAAGATTTTCCACAGCCGAAACCAGCTTTCTGTTGCCCAAGGGGCGCTCGGCAGCGCAAGAACTGTCTGCGTTGCCTGCCGGGGCCCGCGCATTGTTCCACGTGGAACAATCGTTGACCGATCCCGACGCAGGCATCATCGTCAGCACTTGACTGGTGCGCGGAGCAAGGATCCTGGGCCAATGATCACGATTGCAATCGCCAACCAGAAGGGCGGGGTGGGCAAGACCACCACCGCGATCAATATCGCCACCGCCATGGCCGCGACCGGTTGGCGCACCCTGCTGGTCGATCTCGATCCGCAGGGCAATGCCTCCACCGGCATGGGAATCGCGGGCAGTTTGCGCAATGCTTCGAGCTACGAGGTGCTGGTTGACGGGTTGCCGCTGCGCGAGGCGATCCTTGCCACCTCGATCCCCGGGCTCGACATCGTACCAGCCAAGGTCGATCTGAGCGGGGCCGAGATCGAACTGGTCAACGTCGAGGAGCGAACCTCGCGTCTGGCCCAGGCGCTTGGCAATCATCGCGGACATGACATCTGCTTCATCGATTGCCCGCCCTCGCTCGGGCTGCTCACCCTCAATGCCATGTGCGCAGCCGATTCGCTGCTTGTCCCGCTCCAGTGCGAGTTTTTCGCGCTCGAGGGCCTCAGCCAACTTCTCCAGACGGTCGAGCGGGTGCAACAGGCATTCAATCCCGGCCTCGGCATCATCGGTATCGCGCTGACGATGTTCGATCGGCGCAACCGGTTGACTGACCAGGTTTCCGATGACGTTCGCGAGTGCCTCGGCAATCTCGTTTTCGAAGCGGTGATTCCGCGCAACGTCCGCCTGTCTGAGGCGCCCAGCCATGGGCTGCCGGCACTGGTCTATGATCACGCCTGCCAGGGCAGCCGCGCCTATATAGCCTTGGCGCGTGAGCTGATCGGACGTCTGCCTCGCGAAAGGAAGGCGGCATGACCAATCCAACCGATCCGATCCGCTTTTCGGTGCCCTCTTCGGGGATATCCGATCGCAGCAAGAAGCTGGGACGCGGCCTGGGTGCGCTGCTGGGCGAATCGCGCCGCGAAGAGCCGCTGGTTCGCGCGGGCCAGCATGACTTGCCGGAATCGGAAAGAGCCGGATATACAGAAGGTTATGCCAGGGACGGGCTGGCAAACCTGCCGATCGGCGCGATCGAGCCACTGCCCGGGCAGCCGCGCAGGCGCTTTGACGAGACAGCGCTGCACGAACTTGCCGCCTCGATTGCCGCGCGCGGGGTGATCCAGCCGATCATCGTCCGCAGGCTGGCGGACGGCCGTTATCAACTCGTCGCCGGGGAACGCCGGTGGCGGGCCGCGCAAAAGGCCAAGCTGCACGAGATTCCGGCACTGGTCCGCGATCTGGACGATCGTGAAGCGATGGCGCTGGCACTGATCGAGAACCTCCAGCGCGAGGATCTCAACCCTGTCGAAGAGGCGCGCGCCTATCAGCGCCTGATCGAGGGGGAGGGGCTGACGCAGGCAGAAATCGCCGGCATGGTCGACAAATCGCGCAGCCATGTCGCCAATCTCCTGCGGCTGCTGGGCCTCCCCTCGGGCGTGCTCGATCTGGTCGAATCGGGTGCACTATCGATGGGGCATGCGCGCGCGCTGATCGGCCACGGCGATGCCGCTGCGCTCGCCCGGCGTGCGGTCGATGAGAATCTCTCGGTGCGCGAGGTCGAGCGGCTGGTCCGGCGACCGGATACGCTCAGCGACGGCCGCAGGCCCGGTGCCGCCCGCCGCGAACAGACCGCCGATGCCGATATCGAGGCGGTGCAGAACCATCTCGAGGAATTTCTCGGCATGACGGTGCGGATCAAGATCGATGCCGATCCGCGTTCGGGTGCGGTCACGATCCGCTATCGCACGCTCGATCAACTCGATCTGATCTGCCAGAAACTGACCGGCGCGGAAATCTGAACGCGCCAAGTTGCGCCGCGCGACTTGGTTTTGTTCCACTTGCGTGGAATCGGCGCCAGCCCACTCCCCCACCCGGCCACCCAATCCTGGCAAGCTATGGGTGGCCGGGTGGGGGAGTGGGCCGGTGCCGGACTGTTTCAGTGGAACTGAAACAAACTCTAGCCTCTAAATTCGTTCGCCCAGGAATGCCGCGAGCCGTTCCAGCCCCTTGGCATCCTCATCGTTAAAGCGTGCCGGCGACGGACTGTCGAGATCGATTACCGCGATTACCGCGCCATTGCGCAACACCGGCACCACCAGTTCCGACCGGCTTGCTGCGTCGCAGGGGATGTGTCCGGGAAATTGATGCACGTCTTCAACGCGTTGCGTTTCACCCAATTGCGCGGCCGCACCGCACACCCCACGCCCCAGCGCGATCCTGATGCAGGCAGGGCGCCCGATGAAGGGGCCCAGCACCAGTTCGCGCGCGCCGTGATCCTCGACCATGCGATAGAACCCAGCCCAGTTGAGATCGGGCAGGAATTTCCACAGCAGCGCGGCGACATTGGCCATGTTGGCGATCGGGTCGCGCTCACCCTGCGTCAGCGCGTCTGCCGCCTCGCACAACTGGCGATAACGCTCGAATACGGAAACATCGTCTGCGGGGCGGAAATCGAACATGGTCCATGCGATCTAGCGCCCCGGCGCTGCACCGCAAGCCCCAAGATCAAAGCATTTGCCCCGCAAGGTCGCCTCGCCTATCTCCCGCAGCCATGACCTTCATACGCAAACTCCTCATCGCCCTGTTCGCCATCTTCCTGGTGCTGGGCGTAGCCATATTCTTCATTATCCGCGGCGAAAGCGCCGAAGTACCCATGGATCAGGTGACCGGCACCGATCCGCTGGTCGAGGAGGCGGAAGGGAACATGATCCCGACCGTGCGCATCGCCAAGCCGGTCGGCTGGCCCGATGGCGCGGTTCCCGCCGCTGCCGAGGGGCTGGCGGTCGGGCGCTTTGCCGAGGGGCTAGATCACCCGCGCGTGCTCTATACCCTGCCCAATGGCGATGTGCTGGCGGCGCTCACGCGTGCGCCCTCCAAGCAGACCGAGGGTTTCATGGGCTGGATCGAGAACTGGTTGATGACGCGCGCGGGCGCAACGGGCGTTTCGGCAAACAAGATCGTGCTGCTGCGCGATGGCGATGGCGACGGGATGGCGGAACTGCGCAAGACGATCCTCGACGGTCTCGATTCGCCCTCGGGTATGGGGTGGCATGACGGCACGCTCTATGTCGCGAACCACAATGCTCTCCTCTCGTTCCCCTATGCACTGGGGGATGACACGGTTGTAGGTGCGGCGAAAAAGCTGATGGACCTTCCCGCGGGCGGCAACCACTGGATGCGCAACATCGCGTTGAGCCCCGATGGCAAGCGGATCTATGTCGCGGTCGGATCGGCCACCAATATCGCCGAGCGCGGGATGGAGGCCGAACAGGGCCGGGCGATGATCTGGGAATATGACCTTGCCACGGGTCGGCAGCGCCCGTTTGCGCAGGGTATGCGTAACCCCAATGGGCTCGACTGGAGCCCTTGGACCGGCGAATTGTGGACCACGGTCAACGAACGCGATTTGATGGGCCCCGATCTGGTGCCTGACTATCTCACCAATGTGCCGGTGGGCGCGCAGTATGGCTGGCCATGGGTCTATTGGAAGGACAAGTTCGACCGGCGGGTTGAAGCGCCACGGCCGGCCTATCTTACCGAATATGCGCGCAGGCCTGAATATGCGCTCGGCCCGCACGTCGCGCCGCTGGGGCTGGCATTCACCGCGCCGGGGCATCTTATGGGCGAGAAATTCGCCAGCGGCGCATTCATTGCGCGTCACGGATCGTGGAACCGCAAGCCGCCCTCCGGTTACGATGTGGTTTACGTCGCGTTTGACGCGCTCGGCAATCCCGACGGACAGCCGGTCCCGGTGCTCGCAAGCTTCCTCAACGACGACGGCACCACCAAGGGGCGCCCGACCTGGGTCGAATGGGCGGGCGACGGTTCGTTACTGGTCAGCGATGACACCGGCGGCATCATCTGGCGCGTGTTTGCCCCAGGGGCAAAGCCCGGCGCGGGAATTGTATCGCTCAAGGGCGAATCGATGCGCCCGCAGCGCGAATTGCGCGGCGATCCGCGCGCCAGCTTCGGCAAGGAAGATTACGCGCGCGTCGAGCCGGCGCAGTAGGAGATTATAGCGCCTTGCCTGCCCGCCCGGCCAGTTCGACCACGAATTGCCAGGCTGACCGGCCCGAACGCTGTCCGCGCGAGATGGCCCACGCCAGCGCTTCCTCCGCGTCGAAATCGAGCGCCAGCGGCTGGGCATAGCCCGACACGATTTCGAGATAGGCCTCCTTGCTGCACGGGTGGAAACCGAGCGACAGCCCGAAGCGGTCGGCCAGCGCCAGCCTGTCATCCAGCGCGTCGCGCTCATTGAGCGGCCCGTCGCCGCTCGAAGTGTCCTGCTCATGCGCGTGTCGCGCCAGGATTGCGCGCCGGTTCGCGGTCACCGCCAGCCGGGCATTGGCGGGGCGCGCTTCTACCCCGCCTTCAAGCCAGCTGCGCAACCGCCGCGGGCCGAGCGTATCGTCCTCAGCGAAGCCCAGATCGTCGATGAAAATGATGAAACGCCGGTGCAGCGGTGCGAGCGTGTGGAACAGATCGGGCAGGCGCCCCAGCGCGTCGGCCGCAACCTGCACCAGGGCCAGCGCCGCCGGATCACCCGCCTGCGCCTCCTTCACCGCGGCGCGCAGCAGTGCCGACTTGCCCATTCCGCGCGCGCCCCACAGCAGCACGTCATGCGCGGCATGGCCCAGTGCCAGCCGGGTAATGTTGGCGCACAGCGCGTTCTTCTGGTGATCGATGCCGCGCAGCTGCGCCAGCGCCGGGGCATCGATCGTGCGCATTTCGCGAACTTCCTCGCCGCTCCAGACATAGGCGGGATGGACCAGCCAGTCGGAGGGCAGGGTCGTCGGCGGGCCAAGCTGTTCGAGCGCGGCGGCGATGCGGGCCAGGTTGTCGTCGGTCTCGGTCATGGCGCTATCCCGCGAGGTTCGCCGTCGGCAAGGCGTAGAGCAGGTCGGCCCCCGCCATGGCCGGAGCCTTCAGCCCGCGCGCCTCGGGGACTATGTGTTCGAGGAAGAAGCGCACGGTGACCGGCTTGGTGAAGGCGAGCTCGCCCGCCTGGCCTGCTGCAACCGCGCGCACCTGCCGCAGCAATTGCCACGCCGCCACTGTCACCGCGAACATGGTGCAGAAGGGCACGCTTCCAGCCAGCCGGTCGTCGAGGCTGGCTTCGTCCAGCATCCACCGGGAGACATCGGCACATTCGCGAACAAGTGCCTGTAATCCGGGTGCTTCGCGGGCATCGCGGGCAATCTCGCCCAGCAACGTCATGACGGCATTTCCGCCATCCAGCCCCAGCTTGCGGGTGACGAGATCGGCCGCCTGGATACCGTTGGTCCCTTCGTAGATCGGGGCAATCCGCGCGTCGCGCCAATGCTGGGCCGCGCCCGTTTCCTCGACAAATCCCATGCCGCCGTGGACCTGTATGCCCAGCCCCGCCACCTCTACCCCGATATCGGTACCCCAGGCCTTGAGGAGCGGCACCAGCACCTCGGCGCGCAGCCCGGCCGCCTCGTCACCAAGAGTGCCGCGATCGACCTGGCCTGCGCAGTAATAGAGGAGCGCGCGAGCACCCTCGGTCAGCGCCTTCATGCGCAGCAGCATGCGCCGCACATCGGGATGCTCGACGATCGCCACCGGGGTTTTGTCGGGCGATCCGGCGCGCGAAGATTGCACCCGCTCCTTGGCGAAGTTCAGTGCCTGTTGTGTCGCCCTCTCGCCAATCTGTACCCCCTGGTTGCCGACATTGATGCGGGCGTTGTTCATCATCGTGAACATGGCCGCGAGGCCGCGATTGGGTGCGCCGACCATCTCGCCGATGCATTCGCCATTGTCGCCATAGCTCATCACGCAAGTGGGCGACGCGTTGATACCCAGCTTGTGCTCAAGGCTGACGCAACGCAAATCGTTCCTTGGCCCGAGCGATCCATCGTCATTGACGTGATATTTGGGAACCAGGAACAGCGAGATACCGCGGCTGCCATCAGGTGCATCTGGCAGGCGCGCCAGCACCAGATGGACGATGTTTTCGGCGAGATCGTGTTCACCCCAGGTGATGAAGATCTTCTGACCGCGAATGCGATATCTGCCTGCGTGCTTGCCCTCCCCGATCGCCGTGGCACTGGCTCGCAGCGCGCCCAGGTCGCTTCCCGCCTGCGGTTCGGTGAGGTTCATCGTGCCCGACCAGGCACCGCTCACCAGGTGCGGCAGATACTTGGCCTTCTGCGCGGCGCTGCCGTGGTGTTCGAGTGCTTCGATCGCCCCCACCGAGAGCATCGGCAGGAGATTGAAGGCCATGTTGGCGGTTCCGAGGTTTTCGAGCACGTTGCAGGCCAGCGTGAAGGGCAGGCCCTGCCCGCCGTGCTCCACCGGGCTGGCGATTGCGTTCCAGCCCTGCTCGACATAGGCGCGGTAAGCTTCGGCATAGCCGCGCGGCAGACGCACCACGCCATTTTCGAGCACCGCGCCCTCAAGGTCGCCGACGCGGTTTAGGGGGGCGAATTCGCCTGCGGCAAACTGGCCCACGCCCGCGACGATCGCTTCGACAAGATCGGGCTCGGCAGCGGCAAAGCACTCGCTCGCGGCCAGTTCATCGATCCCGGCATTGACGCGGATGGCGAGCAACTGGTCCTGCGTGGGCGGTGAATAGTCGGTCACTTTTCGCTGGTCCTTGTCGCTAGTGTCTTGGCATCGCTCCTGCCCCACTATAGCGCAGCGGGATGCGCGGCAAGAACGCTACGGAACTGGTCCAGGCCGATACGGCCGGAATCGCGCGGGCGGCGCGTATCCTGGAATCGGGAGGGCTGGTCGCGGTTCCGACCGAGACGGTCTATGGCCTTGCCGCGCGCGCCGATGACCCGCAGGCGGTGGCGAAGATTTTCGCGGCCAAGGGCAGGCCTGATTTCAATCCGCTGATCGTGCATGTGCGAAATCTGGAGCAGGCGGACAAATACGCCCGGATTGGCAGCGTTGCGTTGGCGCTCGCCGCACGGTTCTGGCCGGGGCCGCTGACCATGGTTCTGCCGCTGCGCGGCGATGCGGCGCTGGCCCCGGCTGTAACTGCGGGCCTCGACACCGTGGCGCTTCGGGTGCCCGCGCACCCGGCAATGCGCGCCCTGCTCGATGCGGTGGACTTTCCTGTGGCTGCTCCGTCGGCCAATCGCAGCGGCTTCATCAGTCCGACGACTGCGCAGCATGTGCTGGCATCGCTCGACGGGCGAATCGATGCGGTGATCGACGGCGGGGCAACTGAGTGCGGGCTCGAATCGACCATAGTCGCGCCGCGCGACTTTGCCGGAGATTGGCCCGGAGATGGGCCCGGCGGCGGGCGCTGGGTCCTGCTGCGGCCCGGCCCGGTAGCGCGAGGGGAGATCTCGGCCTTGCTCGGCCCGGCGAGCGACATTGCGAGCACGCGGATCGAAGCGCCCGGGCAGCTTGCGCAGCACTATTCGCCCGGTAAGCCGGTGCGGCTCGACGCGCTGGAAGGCGAACCTGACGAATTCCTGATCGGATTTGGCGCGATTGCGGGCGACTGCACGCTTTCCGCCAGCGGCGATCCGGGCGAAGCAGCCTCGCATCTCTACGATTGCTTGCACCAGGCGCGGGCCAGCGACAGACCGCGAATCGCAGTTGCGCCGATTCCCGATACGGGCATAGGCGCCGCGATCAACGACCGCTTACGCCGCGCATCAGCGTGAGCCGCGCTATCGGCGCTGAAGCCGCTCCGGTTCGACTGGGGTCTCACCCATAATCACCTGCATCTCGCCGTAGGTTTCGCGCGCCGAATTGCAGGCATTGCGATCGCCATCCGCACACCGGGCGTGTTCTTTTTCGTAGCGGCGCTGGAGTTTGCCGAGCCGTTCCTCGCGCTCGCGGATTTTGCGACCGCGCTTTTCATCGGCTTCGGACTGGCTTGTAGTCGCCAGATCGACTGCCTTGCTGCCTGCCTTCACCGGCGCGGTTGCCACGTCGACCGCGGTTCTGGCAATGCAGCCCGACAATGCCAGCGGGATCAAGGCAAGCGCCAGGAAAGTTGTGCCGCGCATGAAAGAGCTCCTTCCAGGCGCGGCATAACATGGCAAAGTGGCTGACGGGTGAACCGCCTGCGCCGCACGGCTGACTGGAAAGTTACTCTGCCGTTTCGGCCGTTTCTGCCGGAGCCTTGCACGTGAGCGACCCGGAGCCGAGTGCGCTGACGGTGCACTTGGCGCGTCCGGTGACAATCACGTCGCCAGAACCGGCGATGCTCGCATCGACTACGCCGTCCGATGCAAAGCGGACATCGCCCGAACCGGCGATGGCGATATTGGCGCGTTCGGCCTTGAGCGCGTCAAGCCGGACATTGCCCGATCCGCCGATCGACACATCGAGGTTTTCCGCGCTGCCCGCGCCGGTGACCTTGCCCGATCCACCGATGTTGATCCCAAGCCGCTCGGCCGCGAAGTTCGCGACATCGACCGACCCCGATCCGCCAATGCTGATCTCGGCCGTGCTCGCCATCGCAGGCGTCTCGATCTTGCCGCTTCCGGCCATCGCCAGTTCTTCCGGCGCGGGCATGGTCACCCGGATCGTGGCCCGACCCTTCATGTTCCAGGCGTCGGTATCGCGCATGATGCCGAGGCCGCCGTCCTCGAGCGTGAAGCGCAGCGCCTCGACCACGTCATCGTCGCCCTCAACCTCGATGGCCAGTGCATCGCCTTCGCTTATGATGACCGTGTCGGGCCCCATCATGGCAAGGCTAGTGGGCGGATCGCCCGACATGTCGAGTTCGGATAGCGGCACACCGTCGGATTCGCCCATCCTGACCTTGATCTCGTTGCAACCGGCCAATCCTACGCCGAGCGCCATGACCGCAATCGGCGCCATGCGCCGGAAAAACCTGTTCAGCATCGTATTGCCTCCAACAAATCCGTATTGCTGACATAATACACTATTGAGGCCAGTTCAATCGCCCGACGAAAAAGGGCCGCCCCTGGGGGCAGCCTTAGGCTGTATCGACACTCTGCACATGGCCGTGGCTTGAGCCGGAATTGTTCAGGGCACGGAGCGAGCGAAGGAGAATAGTGGTGTATTGGCCGAGCGAGCGACACAGCCCTGGGCAATTCCGGCTCAAGCCGCATGGCGGTGGCCGTTTGCGGGCGAACTGCATCGTCGAACCGCTCATCCGGGGCATTTACCCCGCATTTCGCGGTTCTTCTCGCATTTCATCCCGCAAACGAGCCACCACGGCTCATGCGGTGAATGTCGATACAGCCTAGATCGATGCCTGTTGGTCGCCTGTCGATCAGGCGTCAACGGCGCTTTCGTAATATTGCGGCGCATGTTCGCGCAGCACGTCGAGGATCTTGCCGAGTGCGGCAGGCTCGTCGGTCTTTTCCATCGCCGCCAATTCGCGCGCGAGCCGGCTCGACGCCGCTTCGAAGATCTGCCGTTCGGAATAGCTCTGCTCGGGCTGGTCTTCGGGTCGGAACAGGTCGCGCGTGACCTCGGCGATCGACACGAGATCGCCCGAGTTGATCTTCGCTTCGTATTCCTGCGCGCGGCGCGACCACATGGTGCGCTTGACCCGCGGCTTGCCCTTGAGCGTTTCCATTGCTTCCTTGAGCGTCTTGTCGCTCGAAAGCTTGCGCATCCCGATCGATTCGACCTTGTTGATCGGCACCCGCAGCGTCATGCGTTCCTTCTCGAAACGCAGCACATAAAGTTCCAGCTGCATGCCGGCGATCTCTTCGTTCTGCAATTCGATCACCCGGCCGACCCCGTGCTTGGGGTAAACGACATAATCACCCACATCGAAAGCGGGGGCATTGCTTGCCATGCAAAATCCTTTCATCGGGTTGTGGCCAGCGCCATCGGTCAAACCTCCCGGGCGGTCCCTCGAAACAGGCACCGCGAAAGCACGTCCGATTGTGCGTTACTGGTCCAAAATCCTTGTGTTTCGCCTGACGCGCCGTGAGGAGACGGCGCGGTTGATCAATTATATAACACACCCGTAACAAAATTGCGAGTCATGCATGTGATCGCGCCGCCAAACCCGCGCACTGCGCAAGCTTACGTTACGGCAAGGCTGAAACAGCGGCGAAAATTCAGTCGCCCTGGCCCGGATCGGGGGTGAAATACTTCTCGAACTTGCCCTCTTCACCCTTGTGCTCGTCGGCATCCTCGGGCGGGGCCTTCTGGCTCGTGATATTGGGCCATTCTGCCGAATATTTGGTGTTGAGCTCAAGCCATTGTTCGAGCCCGCTTTCGGTATCGGGCAGGATCGCCTCGGCCGGGCATTCCGGCTCGCACACACCGCAATCGATGCATTCGCTGGGGTTGATGACCAGCATCGTCTCGCCTTCATAGAAGCAGTCCACCGGGCAGACTTCGACGCAATCGGTATATTTGCATTTGATGCAGGCGTCGGTGACGACATAGGTCATGGTGTAGGCTTTCTCTCTTGCTTGCTGGCCTGGAATCGCAGCTATGTCGCTTTGCGCCCGCGGTCAAGGTGGTGCGGGCAGGGCCATGCCGGGCGATGTCAGCCGAGCAACTCGGCCAACGCATCGAAGGCCCCGCTGCCGCGCGCCGGACCTTGCGAACCGGCCGGCCTGGCCTGCGGCTTCGCGCCGCGACGCTCGCGGCGGCCGCCATCCGCGCCGTGCTGCTTCGGCCTCGGCCGCCAATGCCAGAGGTCGGGTGCGGGCGGGCCGAATGCCCGCTCGGCCAGTGCGCGCGCGGGCCGGAAGCTGAACCCGGCGCTGCCTAGCAGGCGACGAAAATTCTCATCTTCCAGCCCGATCGAGATCGCCAGTGCCGGATCGAGAGCAAACGGTTTGCCGGGCCGTAGCTCGCCGGCCCTCGCGCGTGCATCGAAGCTTTGGCGCAGCAGTTTTTCGGCCAGATCGATGCGGATCGCCTGCGTCCCCGCGAGACGATAGCCTGCGGGCAACGGGCGCCGCGTGGCAATGGTCGGCTGCATGGCAGGCTCGACCGGCCTCGGGTCAAGCCCCAGATCGTGCAGCAGGCGGCGCGGGGCGGGCTTGAGCAGCGCGGGCACGAAGATGTCGAGCGCGCCGAAGTTCACGCCCAATCGCCGTAGAACGGGCCGCAGCTCCTTGGGCAGATGCTCGAGCCCGGCCTGTTCGCGGCTGACCAGGCCATGCCCGGCAATGAGCGTGTGAAGCAGCGCGCGCGCCTGCGACCCCACCTGCGAATCGCGCGCGGCTTGTGCCAGCATGCGCAGCGGCGTCAGCGGTTCGAGCCGCGCCTCGAGCCACACTCTGAGCCCCTTTTCCAGCGCCCGGCGTGCCGGTTCCGGCAACATTGCGGTCTCGCGCGCCAATGCCATCTGCGGTGCGGAAAAGTCGGGCGCGATGGACACGCTGGCAAGCGGGCGCGATTCCCACTCGATCGCACCATTGCGCAGGACCAGTTCGTCCATGCCCTGACCCAACAGCCATTCGGCGCGCTGCGCCAGGAACGCGGGCAGCACCCGCTCGCCTGCGGCCAGCAGCATGCGGCGATCGGCGTGTCCGGCGGAGGGATCGACCGTGAAGCGGAACCCCTCGATCCGTCCCACGACCTCGCCTTCTACGGCCAGCGAACCGTCCTTTTCCAGCGTCACGGGCAGCGGCGCCCCGTTCAGGCCCAATGATTTCATCAAGATCGCCGTCCTCCGGTTGACAAATCGTTCGGTCAGCCGCGCATGCAGTGCATCCGACAGTTTCGACTCGACTGCGCGGGCGCGTGCGGCCATTTCGTCGCGCGCCAGCACCCAGTCGGGCCGCTGGCAGATATAGGCCCAACTGCGGATCGCCGCTATCCTGCCCTGCAACGTGTCGATATCGCCTTGCGCCCGGTCGAGTTCGGCGATCCGCGCTGCGACATAGTCCGCACCCAGATAGCCCTCGCCGAGATCCTGCCACAGCCGAGCTACGAAGCGCGCGTGATTTTCTACTCCCAGCTGGCGGAAATCGGGCAGGGAGCATGCCTCCCACAGGCGCCGCACCTGCCCCGGACCGCGCACGGTATCCGCCAGCGGGTCCTCCGCCAGCCGCTTGAGCACTGCCAGGTCCATCGCCTGGGGGGCGGCGCGCAATTGTGCAGCTTCGGGCGCGCGCTCGAGATCGGCGATCAGGCTGTCTATAGTGTCGAAATCAGGCTCCGCCTCGCGCCAGAACAGGTGTGTCAGCGGGGCGAAGCGATGCTCCTCGATCGCATAGATCTCTTCATCGGTGAACTGCGGCGATACCCCGAATTCACCCTTGCCCAGCGCCTGCCCGTGCGCCAACGTACCAAAGGTGCCGTCGCGCTGATGCCGGCCCGCACGCCCGGCAATCTGCGCCATTTCGGCCGGGGTCAGCCGCCGCTTGCGAGCGCCGTCGAACTTGGCAAGCGCGGCGAACGCGACATGATCAAGGTCGAGATTGAGCCCCATGCCGATGGCATCGGTGGCAACAATGTGATCCACTTCACCGGATTGGAACAATTCGACCTGCCGGTTGCGCGTTTCAGGTGAAAGCGCACCCGTTACCACCGCGGCCCCACCGCGGAACCGCCGCAGCATCTCGGCCATGGCATAGACTTGCCCGGTAGTGAACGCGACCACCGCACCGCGGCTCGGCAGGCGCGAAAGTTTGACGCTTCCCGCGTGCGACAGCGTGGAAAAGCGCGGGCGGGTGACAATCTCGGCCTTGGGAACCAACGCACGCACCATGGGCTCCAGCGTTGCCGAGCCGAGCAGCAGCGTTTCCTCGCGCCCGCGCGCATTGAGCAGACGGTCGGTAAAGATGTGCCCGCGTTCGGGGTCTGCGCCCAGTTGCGCTTCGTCGAGCGCGACGAAGGCGGGCGGATCGCCGCGGCCCATGACGGGCATCGCCTCCACGGTGCAGCAGAAATAACGTGCCTGCGGCGGCTCGATCCGCTCCTCGCCGGTGATCAGCGCCACCGATTTATCGCCCTTGATCCGGCATACGCGATCATAGACCTCGCGCGCCAGCAAGCGCAGCGGGAAACCCATCATGCCACTCGAATGGGCGCACATCCGCTCGATCGCGAGGTGCGTCTTGCCGGTATTGGTCGGCCCCAGGACCGCCTTGATCACGCTGTCGTTGTTACCCGATTTCACCCGGTCCTTCTGGCATCGGCCAACGGTTGGGGCAAGAACGCCTGTCCTACGAGTGCATTCCGTCGCTCGCGAGAGTCGCTTGATCGCGATTTCACCCGATGTTTACTTTGTTGTCAGGAAAAAACCCGCAATAAGCGGCTCGCGGCAACACCGGTGGGGATCGTTTGCCGACACGGAGAATGCCTTGAACGAGACGGGGGAGACGGTGGCCGGCTTGGGGGCGAACGGGCAGGCGCTCGAATATGCTCGCGAACAGCTGGCGCATTTTCTTGGCCGCTACGAAACGTGGCGACACCATGCCTCGCACCGGCTCGAACGGATCGATCTTGCGCCCGATCTGGCGCGGGACATCGGCAGCAGGCGCTGGTTTCGCGGATTCGGCACCATGCTGGGCCTGGGAGCGGCGGCATTGGCATTCTGGCCCGATTTTGCCCCGCTTGAAGCGCGGCCTGCCATGGAGATCGACGGGCAAGCGCGCGACGAATTCCGCAGCCGGATGATCATGCCGCTGGCGCTTGGTGCCGACAGCGGACACCATGTGGGCGCCGGGCCCGCAGTCATCGCACTCAAGAACGCGCCCGAACGTCCGCAGATTGAGCTGATCGCGACCTTCAACCGGGGCGAAAGTTTCACCAGCGCGCTACTGCGCGCCGGGGTTGGCGCAGGCGAGGCAGCGCGGATCAGCGATCTGGTCACGGGCGCTGTGCCCTTGGCGGAGATCGAATCGGGCACCAAGCTCGACATCGTGCTGGGTCGGCGCCCCGCGCCCGAGGCGCCGCGTCCGCTCGACGCGCTCAGCCTGCGCGCGCGGTTCGACCTGCAGATCGAGATTGCGCGCGAGGGGGAAAACCTCGCCCTGATCCGCAAACCGATCCGCGTCGATGACACGCCATTGCGCATTCGCGGCACCGTCGGCCAGAGCCTCTATCGTTCGGCGCGTGCGGCGGGAGCCCCCGCCAGCGCGGTGCAGGAATTCATCAAGGCGGTCGACAACCAGATGGACATGAGCCGCTCGATCGGCGCCAACGACGAGTTCGATATGATCCTCGCCTATCGCCGCGCAGCCACGGGCGAGCGGCAGGCGGGTCAGCTGCTCTATGCCGGAATCGAACGCGGCGGAAAACCGCGGGCGCAGCTGATGCGCTGGGGCAGGGACGGGATATTTTACGAGGCTTCGGGTGTGGGCGAGCAGCGCAGCGGCCTGGTGTCGCCCGTGCCGGGGGGGATTTCCTCTGGGTTCGGGATGCGCCGCCACCCGATCCTGGGCTATCGCCGGATGCATTCGGGGGTCGATTTCCGCGCCCGCTATGGCACACCGATCGTGGCAGTCACCGACGGGCGCGTTTCCAGCGCGGGCCGGACAGGGGGCTGCGGCAACGCCGTGCGCCTGTCGCATGCGGGCGGTCTCTCGACGCGCTATTGCCACATGAGCAGGATCGCGGTGAGCGGCGGGCAGAGTGTACGGCGCGGGCAGGTGATCGGCTATGTCGGTTCGACCGGGCTTTCGACCGGCGCGCACCTCCATTACGAGATGTATCGCGGCGGCCGGGCCATCGATCCGCGCGGGGTCAGCTTCGTCACCCGGGCGCAGCTCGAAGGCCGTGAACTGATGGAGTTCCGCGCCCGGCTGGGCGAGCTCAAGGGCGTGGCGCCGGGTGCTGCGCTGGCCGATCTCGAAAAGCTACCTACCGAAGTCGAAACTCCCAAGCGCGAGATCGAGCGGCTCGATCTGCGGCAGGAGATCGGCTGAAAGATCAAGCTCCGCCTGCAATTGCGCCAGCCGCAGATTTGCGGCAACAGGCGCAGCATGACCGCCAGTTATCCCAACCTGCGCATGCGGCGCACACGCGCAGCGGCCTGGAGCCGCGCACTCCACCGCGAAAACGTGGTGACGCCCGCCGATCTCATCTGGCCGCTGTTCGTGACCGAGGGCAAAGCGGTCGAGGAACCGATTGCGACTCTGCCCGGCGTGTCGCGCTGGTCGGTCGATGGCATTGCCGCGCGCGCGAAGGAGGCTGCGGCGCTCGGCATTCCCTGCATTGCGCTGTTTCCCAATACGCCTGCAGGCAAGCGCAGCGATGACGGGGCCGAGGCACTCAACCCCGATAACCTGATGTGCCGCGCGATTCGCGCGATCCGCGATGCCTGCGGCGATGGCATCGGCGTGCTGACCGATGTCGCGCTCGATCCCTATACCGCGCATGGGCAGGACGGTTTGGTCGATGATGCGGGCTATGTCGTCAATGACGATACGGTGGCCATGCTGGTCGATCAGGCGCTCAATCAGGCGGCGGCGGGGGCGGACATCATTGCCCCTTCCGACATGATGGATGGCCGCGTGCGCGCGATCCGCATGGCGCTGGAAATGAACGGGCACACCAATGTCCAGATTATGAGCTATGCAGCCAAATACGCCAGCGCCTTCTATGGCCCGTTTCGCGACGCTGTGGGCAGCCGCGGGCTGCTCAAGGGCGACAAGAAGACCTACCAGATGGACCCCGCCAATGGCGAAGAGGCGCTGCGCGAAGTCGCGCTCGATCTTGCCGAGGGGGCGGACAGCGTGATGGTCAAGCCCGGCCTGCCCTATCTCGATATCGTGCGCCGGGTGAAGGAGCGGTTCGAAGTGCCGGTGTTCGCCTATCAGGTGAGCGGCGAGTACGCGATGATCGAAGCGGCGGTTGCCGCCGGTGCGGGCGAGCGCGATGCGCTGGTGCTCGAAACGCTCATGGCGTTCAAGCGCGCGGGCTGCTGCGGCGTGCTGACCTATCACGCTGCGTACGCCGCGCGGCTCCTCGTTGGCTGACATGGCCGGGTTCCGCTGCGAAACCGAACGGCTCATCCTGCGCGATTGGTGCGGAGACGGCGATTGGGCCGAGTTTTTCCGCGTCACCAACACGCCCGCGGTGATGCAATGGCTGGGCGGGGTGCTCGACGATGAGGGTATGGGCAAGCAGCGCGCCCGCGTCGAAAGTTGCGCCGCGCGACTTGGCCATTGTTTCTGGGTGATCGAGCGCAAGGCTGACGGCGGAATTCTTGGCTTCTGCGGGCTCAAGCACGCCGATGCGCCCGGGTCGACGGTCACAGGCGCGATGGAAGTGGGCTGGCGACTGCGCGAAGACGCATGGGGGCAGGGCTATGCCAGGGAAGCCGCGACCGCCGCGCTCGATGCCGCGTTCAACCGTTTTGGCGCGCAGGAGGTCGTTGCGCTGACCGTCATCGGCAACAAGCCCAGCTGGGGCCTGATGGAGCGGCTCGGTATGCGTCGCCGCGAAGATCTCGACTATCCCGACGCACGTTACGATCCCCCTTGGCGCGATACTATCGTCTATTCGATCGATCGCACGGCATGGGAGCGGCAGCATGGTTGACATCATTGCCGAAACGCAGCGCCTGGTCCTGCGCACGATCGAAGCTGGCGATGCGGCCGAACAGTACCGATTGCTCAATACGCCGACGGTCATGGCCCGGCTCGGCGGGGTCAAGGAACTCCACGAGATCGAGGCCAAGCACGCCCGGTCGCAGGCGCTCTATGCGCAGGAGGGTTTCAGCTTCCTGTTCATGATCGAAAAGGCCAGCGGCGAGATGGTCGGCCATTGCGGGATCAAGCGGGTCGACAATCCGTTGGCGAAGAATCCGGGCGATCACGAAGTTGGCTGGCTGGTGCGTGAGGATCGCTGGCGCCGCGGATATGCGGAGGAAGCGATGCGAGCGGTGCTCGACTGGGCCTTCGGCAGCGTGGGCGCGCCGCATGTGGTCGCGCTCACCAGCGAGCTGAATGAGCCGAGCTGGAAGCTGATGGAGAAGCTGGGGATGGAGCGGCGCCGCGATCTCGATTTCGACGATCCAGCATTCCCGCCCGAGGACCGCACCACCATCCTCTACAGCATCACCGCAGCGCAATGGCAGGAGAACCGAGCATGAGCGTTCAGCGCCCTGGCGTGAACATCATTCCCATTAACGGCCACACGCCGAAGATCCATGACAGCGCCTTTATCGCGCCTGGCTGCACGATCATCGGCGATGTCGAGGTCGGCGCGGGCAGCTCGGTCTGGTACAATTGCGTGCTGCGCGCCGATGTCAGCCGGATCGTGATCGGCGAGCGCAGCAATGTGCAGGACGGCAGCGTGCTCCACTGCGATCCGCCCCGCCCGGGCGATCCGGAGGGCTCGCCGCTGATCATCGGCGACGATGTGCTGATCGGCCACATGGCGATGGTGCACGGCTGCACCATTCACGACCGTGGTTTCGTGGGGCTGGGGGCGATCGCGATGAACAAGGCAGTGATCGGTTCCGATGCGATGCTCGCCGCCGGCGCGATGTTGACCGAGGGCAAGGTGATGGAACCGCGCAGCCTGTGGGGCGGGCGTCCGGCGCGCTTCATGCGCGAACTTTCGGACGAAGCTATCGCGAGCATGCGTATGGGCGTGGTGCACTATGCCGAGAATGCCCGAGCGCATGCGGCGGCAGTGGCTGCGACGTTAGGTGCACTGCCGGATTGATGGCCCGGGCGAAAGTCGATCTGCCGCCGCCCGAGGAGATTCGCGCGCTCGCCGATGCCGAGGGGCGGCTGGCAATTCGCGTCACCCCCGGTGCGCGGACCGAAGCGCTCACGATCGAAGACGGGCGATTGGTCGCAAAAGTGCGGGTAAAGCCGCAGGATGGCGCAGCCAATGGCGCGGTTATCAGACTGCTGGCGCAGGCGCTGGATATCGCGCCATCACGCCTCTCATTGCTTCGCGGCGCTACCTCGCGCGAGAAGCTGTTTCAGCTTCGGCCCTGAGGGGATTGGTCGACCATTGGCTGGGCCATCATGCACGGTCCGTCGTGAAAGCTAGCTTTCGCCGACGTCCTCATCGCCACCTGATGCCTCAGGCGCTGCGGAGGAAGTTTTTGGGACCTTCGGCTTGCCGCCAGCCTTGGCTTTGCGCTTCGGCCTGGCCTTTGGCGGGGCCGGGGTCAGTTCGAAAGAAGGCTTGCCATCCCTGATGCTGACATGCACCTCGCCGCCATCGGCCAGCTTGCCGAACAGCAGCTCTTCGGCCAGCGGCTGCTTGATCCTCTCCTGCAACAGGCGCGCCATCGGACGAGCGCCATAGAGCTTGTCGTAGCCCTTGTCGGCCAACCAGGCGCGCGCAGCCTTGTCGAACTGGATATGAACGTTCTGTTCGGCCAGTTGCAGCTCTAGCTGGAGGATGAACTTGTCGACCACCCGGCCAACCGTTTCCCGGCCGAGGTAGGCGAACGGAACGATCGCATCGAGACGGTTGCGGAATTCGGGGGTGAACATCTTCTTCACCGCCTCTTCGCCCGCATCTTCCTTCGACACATCGCCAAAGCCGATGCCCTGGCGCGCCATGTCGGCAGCGCCGGCGTTGGTGGTCATGATCAGCACGACATTGCGGAAATCCACCGTCTTGCCGTGATGGTCGGTCAGGCGGCCATGGTCCATGACCTGGAGCAGGATGTTGAACAGGTCGGGATGCGCCTTCTCGATCTCGTCGAGCAGCAGTACGCAATGCGGGTTCTGGTCCACCGCATCGGTCAAGAGGCCGCCCTGATCGTAGCCGACATAGCCCGGAGGCGCGCCGATCAGCCGCGAGACGCTGTGGCGCTCCATATATTCGGACATGTCGAAGCGTTTGAGTTCGATCCCCATGATCGAGGCGAGTTGGCGCGCGACTTCGGTCTTGCCGACACCGGTTGGGCCGGAAAACAGGAACGAACCGATCGGCTTGTCGGGATCGCGCAGCCCCGCGCGCGACAGCTTCATCGCGGTGGCGAGGCGGTGGATAGCCTCGTCCTGCCCGAACACAACGTGCTTGAGGTCACGCTCGAGGTTTTCAAGCGCCTTGCGGTCATCGTTGCTGACCGATTTGGGCGGAATGCGCGCGATCGTGGCGACCACCGCCTCAATCTCGCGCGGAGTGATCTTCTTCTTGCGGCGGCTGGGCGGCACCAGCATCTGCATTGCGCCGACCTCGTCGATTACGTCGATCGCCTTGTCGGGCAGCTTGCGGTCATTGATGTACCGTGCCGACAGCTCGACCGCAGTCCTGAGCGCCTCGGGCGTATAGGTCACCTTGTGATGCGCCTCGAACGCGCTCTTGAGCCCGCGCAGGATCTTGACTGTATCCTCAACCGTCGGTTCGTTGACGTCGATCTTCTGGAACCGGCGCAGCAGCGCGCGGTCCTTCTCGAAATGGTTGCGGAACTCCTTGTAGGTGGTCGATCCGATGCAGCGGATGGTCCCGCCCGACAGCGCGGGCTTCAACAGGTTTGACGCATCCATGGCCCCGCCGCTGGTCGCCCCTGCACCGATAACCGTATGAATTTCATCGATAAAAAGAATCGCCTCGGGCATCTGCTCGAGTTCCGAGACGACCTGCTTGAGCCGCTCCTCGAAATCGCCACGGTACCGCGTGCCCGCCAGGAGCGCGCCCATGTCGAGCGAATAGATCACCGCATTCAGCAGCACTTCGGGGACGTCGCCCTCGACGATCTTGCGCGCCAGCCCTTCGGCGATCGCCGTCTTGCCCACGCCCGGGTCGCCGACATAGAGCGGGTTGTTCTTGCTGCGACGGCACAGGATCTGGATCGTGCGGTCGACTTCCGGCCCGCGCCCGATCAGCGGATCGACCTTGCCCGCCTTAGCCTTGGCATTGAGATTGACGGTGTACTGGCCGAGCGCGGTTTCCTTCTGCTTGCCGTCCTTGGTCGCCTCGCCTTCGGAGGCGGAAGTTTCGGACGAGCCCTGCGGCGTTCTGGATTCGATCTGGCGGCCGCCCTTGCCCACACCGTGGCTGATATAGCTGACCGCATCGAGGCGGCTCATGTCCTGCTGCTGGAGGAAATAGACCGCGTAGGAATCGCGCTCGGAAAACAGCGCCACAAGCACGTTGGCGCCGGTGACGGAATCCTTGCCCGACGACTGGACGTGCAGAATGGCGCGCTGGATAACCCGTTGGAATCCCGCCGTGGGCTGCGGATCGGCGCCGTCTTCGGTCTTCAGCGACTGGTATTCCTGGTCGAGGTACTGCCTGACCACCTCGGCCAATTCCGCAAGATCGACTCCGCAGGCCGCCATCACCTGCGCCGCGTCCTCGTCGTCGATCAGCGCCAGCAACAAGTGTTCAAGCGTGGCATATTCGTGCCTGCGCTCCGAGGCATTGCCGAGCGCGTTGTGCAGCGTACGTTCGAGGTTCTGGGCAAAACTTGGCATGGTTCGGTTCTCTATGGCGATTCCGCCAGGGGATAATATGGCAGAACCAGGTTAACTCCACCTATATGGAACGCTGCGGAGAAAATGCGAATCCCGCCGGGTTGCGCGCCCATCAGGCGCCCGGTTTCCTGAACAGCGCATCCGCCGCGCTCAAATGCGCTGAGGCGCGGGTGCGGTGCGCCTCGACCCGTGCGATTTCGGCCTCCAGCAGCGCGATCCTTTCAGCAAGTTCGGCCAGCGAATAGGGGGCAAGATCCTCGCCCGCCAGCAGCGTGGCTGCATCGCCTCTGGGGCGCGGGCGATCATCGTCGTTCATCGCCCACATGATCGCAAGCATCGTGGCTTGCTGTCAATCCGCCCTGTGGCTACTTGCCCGGTTGGCGAAATTTGCGCGCAGATACGGGCTGATGGCGCAAATCGGATCGAAGGGCAAAAGGGGCAGGACATGATCGAGGCAATCCCGCCGATGATGCAGGCGATCGGATTTACCGAATCCGGCGGGCCGCAAGTGCTCGTGCCCGGGCAGGTCCCGGTGCCACAGGTCGGTGCGGACGATGTGCTGATCCGTGTCGCCCATGCCGGGGTCAATCGGCCCGATTGCATCCAGCGGCAGGGGCTCTACCCCGCTCCGCCAGGCGCTTCGCCAATCCTCGGGCTGGAAGTGGCAGGGACCATCGTTGCCACAGGTGAGCATGTTCCGCCCGGCATGATCAGCCACCGGGTCGCAGCGCTTACACCGGGCGGCGGCTATGCCGACTATTGTGCCGCACCCTGGCGACATTGCCTGGCGGTGCCCGACGACATGCCGCTGGCCGAAGCAGCCGCGCTGCCCGAGACGCTGTTCACAGTGTGGCACAACCTGTTCGAGCGAGGCTTCGCCCGCGATGGCGAGCGGGTGCTGGTTCACGGCGGCACCAGCGGCATTGGAACCATGGCGATAATGCTGGGCAAGGCGTTCGGCCTCGAGGTAATCGTCACTTGTGGCGACGAGCGCAAATGCACCGCGGCGCGGCATCTGGGCGCGGACCTGGCGATCAATTACCGCGAGCAGGACTTCGTCGAAGCGGTCAGTGCGCACACTGCCGGCAAAGGAGTCGATATCGTGCTCGACATGGTTTCGGGCGACTATGTGGCGAGAAACATCAAATGTTTGGCCGAAGACGGGCGGCATGTTACCATCGCCGTGCTGGGCGGGATGCGGGCCGAGATCAACATGGCGCTGGTAATGAGCCGAAGGCTTATGCTCACCGGCTCGACGTTGCGGCCGCGTTCGGACGATTTCAAGGCGGCGCTGGCCGACGAGATCGCTGAAAATGCCTGGCCGCTGTTCGCTTCGGGTGAATTGCGCCCGGTGATCGATCGCAGTTTTCCGCTGGCCGATGCGGCATCGGCGCATGCGCTGATGGAAGCGGGCGAACATGTCGGCAAGATCGTGCTGGAGGTGGCAGGTGACTGAGATACCCGTTCTTCACGAGGATCCGCGCAGCGGCAATTGTTACAAGATCAAGCTTGTCGCCGCGCTGCTCGATATCAGGATCGAGACGCGCCAGTACGACATAATGCGCGGCGAGACGCGCACACCTGAATTTCTGGCGCAGGTGAATTCGAACGGGCGCATTCCGGTGCTTCAGCTGGGCGAACGGTTCCTGCCTGAAAGCAATGCCGCCTGCTGGTATCTGGCCAGCGGCAGTGCGCTTGTCCCTTCCGATCGCTTCGCGCAGGCCGACACGCTGCGCTGGATGTTCTTCGAACAGTACAACCATGAACCCAACATCGCCACTCTGCGGTTCTGGCTGCGCTTTGTCGGCGAGGCGCATCTGACCGAGCAGCAGCGCGCGCAGATTCCGGCCAAGCGCATTGCCGGTGACGATGCGCTGGCGCAGATGGATGCGCACCTCAAGTCGCGCGATTTCATGCTCGGCCCCGCTGTAACGCTCGCCGATATTTCGCTATTCGCCTATACTCATGTCGCTGAGGAAGGCGGCTTTGGCCTTGAGGACTATCCGGCGGTTTGTGCTTGGATCAGGCGGATCATGGCGCTGCCCCGTTTCATTGCAATGGAGTGACGATTTCGCGCAGGTTGACGCGCAAGTTTCATCATCCGGTGAATCCCCTGTAACAATCGGCTGCCATGGGTGCGAGGCGAAGAGCGCCATCGCAGGAGCCGCCCATTGGCCGACCGATTTCCTTCCGCTTTCCCGTTCGACCGGATCGACACCGGCAATGTCGCGGACCTTCGACACCGCTCCGCCACCCCCGCGCAGCGGCCCGGAGCAAGGCGCAGGTACCGAACGATCTGGATCAGCGATATCCACCTCGGCACCCGGGGCTGCAACGCGCAGATGCTGATCGACTTTCTCGATCATACCGACAGCGAGACGATGTATCTGGTGGGCGACATCATCGATGGCTGGAGGCTCAAGAAGAGGTTCTATTGGCCCAGCGAGCACAATGATGTGGTGCGCCGCATCCTGAAGCGCGCCCGGCGCGGGACGCGGATCATCTACATCCCCGGAAATCATGACGAGATGTTTCGCCAGTTCACGGGGCTGAGCTTTGGCGGGGTCGAAATCCGCCGCGTCGCCTTTCACGATACCGCCGATGGGCGGCGGCTGATGGTCCTGCATGGCGACGAGTTCGATGCGGTCATGCTGGCGCACCGCTGGCTCGCCTTTGTCGGCGATGCGCTTTACCACCTGATGATGGGGCTCAACCAGTGGGTCAACCGGGCACGCCGCGTCCTCGGCCTGCCCTATTGGTCACTGTCCAAGATGGCCAAGCACAAGGTCAAGAACGCGGTAGAATTCATCGGCCGTTTCGAGGAGGTCGTGGCCCGCGCAGCCGCCGAACGCGGGATTGACGGCGTGGTTTGCGGGCATATCCACACTGCCGAATTCCGCCGTTTCGGCACCGAGGGAAAGGTCGGGGGCAAGCAGGTCGAATACTGGAACGACGGGGACTGGGTCGAAGGCTGCAATGCGCTGGTCGAGCATTTCGACGGACGGATGGAGATCCTCCATTGGCCCGATGAAATCGCACGAAGAGAAAGAGCGGCAGCCATCAACGACGGGCGGGCCCGCACGCAGGTTGCAAGGGAAGCTGCATGATCGGCCCCCGCCCGGCAGGCTTGGCCCCCCTTACCATCGCGATCGTGACCGATGCCTGGCATCCGCAGACCAACGGGGTTGTGCGCACGTTGTCGACCACGCTCGAAGTACTTCGCGGCTGGGGCCATCGGGTAGAGGTGATTTCGCCACGGGATTACGCCTCCGTTCCGTGCCCGACCTATCCCGAGATCCGCCTGGCGCTTGCACCGCCGGGGGCGGTCGGGCGCAAGCTTGCCGCATTGGCGCCCGCTGCGGTCCACATCGCCACCGAAGGGCCGCTGGGTCTGGCCGCGCGTCGCCATTGCCTGCGCAAGAATATCCCCTTCACAACCGCCTATCACACGCAATTCCCCGAATATCTCGCGCGGCGCACCGGGATGAGCCCGGCCACGTTCTGGCCCTACATCCGCTGGTTCCACCGCCCGGCGCGCGCGATCATGGTAGCGACGAGAAGCGTTGCCGACGAACTGCGCGCGCAGGGGCTTGGCCGATTGCACCACTGGGGCCGGGGGGTCGATCTGACCTGCTTTTCGCCAGATGCGACGCCGCCGGGCGAATATGCCGCGCTGCCGCGCCCGATTATGGCCTATGTCGGGCGCGTGTCGGTTGAAAAGAACATCGAAGCATTTCTGGCCTGCAATTACCCCGGAACCAAGGTGGTTGTGGGTGATGGCCCGGCCCGAACAGCTTTGGAGAAACGCTTCCCGCAGACGCATTTCCTCGGGCTGCGCTCCGGGCGCGAATTGGCAGGCTGCTATGCCGGCGCCGACGTGCTTGTGTTCCCCAGTCGGACCGACACTTTCGGGCTGGTGATGGTTGAGGCGCTGGCCTGCGGGGTTCCGGTCGCCGCGTTCCCCGTGGCAGGTCCGGTGGACATCGTGACCGAACGCACGGGCGCCCTGTCCGAACAGATCGAGCGGGCGATCGACGCCGCGCTCTACTGCAATCGCAAGGATTGCGCCGCCCATGGCGCCAGCTTCAGCTGGGATGTGGCCACGCGCCAGTTCCTGGCTGGGCTGGCCACCTGTGAAGCCGGATATGGAGCCAATCTGATCCCGCTACCCGCCTGAGGCTTGCCGTCGGGCGCGCAATAGCCTATCAGGTCCCCGCAACGGCCGCTCCGCGAGGGGCGGCCCTTCTATTTTCACGGGAGTTTCCACCATGGCCCAGCCCAAGCCGCTGATGCCGCACGCCACCGCAACCTGGCTGGTCGACAACACTGCACTGTCGTTCGAGCAGATCGCCGAATTCTGCGGCCTGCACATCCTCGAAGTGCAAGCCATGGCCGACGACCTGGCGGGCAGCAAATATACCGGGCGAGATCCGCTCCATTCGGGCGAACTGACCCAGGCCGAGATCGAGCGCGGGCAGGCCGACCCGGCCTATCGGTTGCAGATGCAGCAGGCCCCGGTGGAGGTCACGCGTACCAAGGGCCCGCGTTATACGCCGGTGTCAAAGCGTCAGGACAAGCCCGACGGGATCGCCTGGATACTGCGCAACCATCCGGAAATGTCGGATGCGCAGATTTCGCGCCTGATCGGCACGACCCGCAATACAATCACCGCGATCCGCGAGCGCACCCACTGGAACATCCAGAACATCCAGGCCAAGGACCCCGTAACACTGGGCCTGTGCTCGCAGCGCGAGCTCGATGCAATCGTCGCCAAGGCGGCCAAGCGGGCCGGCATCGAGGACGAAGCGGTGATCGGTGTGGATAGCCGCAGCGACAAGGAAAAGCTGATCGAAGAGCTGCGTGCCGAGCGCGAAGCTGCCGGCAAGGCGGCGAGCGAAGCGGCGCAGGAAGCCGAGGCCGAAGCCTGGCTCGCTGCACGCAAGGCCGCGAAGGACGAAGGCGAACCCGCCTAGACCTTGTTCGATTTTGATTGAGTCAAAATCTGGGCCCAGTTTCTTGTTTTACCGTGATTTTCGAGCTGCCAGGTGTTTCCATCTGGCTCGAAGCCACTCTAACCTGCGATAGAGAGCTTTGGCTCGTCGGGCGCGGCGGGTCTGCTGCCAGCCGTTTCGGGCCGTGCGCCGGGCGTGGGCTGGGCTGGTCTTGCCTGCGACTGGGCTTGGGCAGGCGCCCCGCCAAGCGCGAACCGTCCTTCAACCTGCGCGCCCTGCTCGATCGTCAGCGCATCGTACTGGACGTCGCCTTCGATGTGCGCGGTGCGCAGGATCACCAGTTCGCGCGCGCGGATCGATCCTGTCACATGGCCCGCCAGCCGCGCTTTCTGCGCTTCGATGCCGCCGATGATATGGCTCGCCTCGCCCTGCACCAGCGAGGCGCAGGAAATGTCTCCCTCGACTTTTCCGTCAACATGCAGGTCGGCAGAGGCCGCGACATCGCCCTTGATGGTGACGTCCGATCCGATCACGGAAAAGGTTGGGCTTTGTGCCTGTGCCATGGGCCTAGCTGGTGCGGGTCTGCCGCGTTCCGCGGGCTTCTTTGAGAACATCGGGAGCGGTCTCCAGGATCGGGCGCGGATTGACCGCGCGATTGTTGATGTGCACTTCGAAATGGAGGTGCGGTCCGGTCGAGCGCCCGGTGCTGCCGATCGCGCCGATCACGTCGCCTGCCTCGACCTCCTCGCCCACGCGCGAAGCGAACCGCGACATGTGGGCATAGCGGGTCATCATGCCGTTGCCGTGCCGGATTTCGACCACGTTGCCATAGCCGTGCTTGCGCCCGACAAAGCTTACCCGGCCCCTGGCTGCGGCATAGATGGGCGCACCTTGCGGGCCCTTGAAATCGAGCCCGCTGTGCATTGCCCCGCGCCGGGTGAAAGGATCGCGGCGATAGCCGTAGCCGGACGAGATGCTGGTCAACCTGCGGTTGGTGGGCGAAACCTGCGGGATGCCTTCCAGCCCGCGTTCGAGCGCGGCCATTCTGGCAAGGCTCAGCCCGAGCCGTTCGAACCGGGGATCGACATCGCCGCTTGAAGAAGTCTCGAGCACTTCGAGCGGGCCACCCATCGCGCCCCGTTCCGCATTGCGGATCATCGCGCGCGGATCGAGCCCCAGCTTGCGGATTGCCAGTTCGGCGCGCTTCGCCCGCGTGTCGGCAAAGCGCGTCAGCCGTTCGACGAACGCCAGTTGCCGCGCTTCGATGCGGGCCAGTTCGGCAGCTTCGGGGATTGAGGCCGATACCTTGTCAACCGTTTCGCTGGCTTCGCCCGCCGAATTGGTCACCGTATCGCTCGGCAGGACATCGGCGGGCAGCGCTTCCGTCATCTGCTCGAGAAATTCCTGGCGCTTGACCAGGTCCTGCGTCACGGCGCCCAGGTCATCGCGGTACGCCTCGACCCGCTCGGTTGCGGTGGCGACCTTCGCCTCGCGCTCAAGCAGCGATAGCCGGTCGGCCTCGGCGCGGTACTGCGTCCATGCGGCGGCTGCCATCGACCCGGCCCAGGCCAGGGCCAGGACCAGTGCGATTCCCGCTGCGAACATCTGCAAACGAGCCGATATTCTGATGAAACGGACCTGTCCTTGCGATCGCATGAAGAATTCGCGATCGGGAAACCAGTCTCGCAATCGGCGTCCCAATCCGCCGGTGGCAAGCTCTCTCGACAAGGCGACCCCCTTTATTTTTCGTTCCGACTGTCGAACCCTCTGGGCGTATGACGTAACGCGCGGGACCGGCAGCGTCGAATCAAAA
>PNJY01000017.1 GCA_013822125.1 Erythrobacter sp.
CAAAGCGTGGTGACCAACGTTACCCCGGCGCAGATCGAACATCTGCCTCAGAACAAGCGCAACTTCCTCGCCTTTGCCGAACTCGCGCCGGGCCTTTCGGTGTCGCGCGGCGGCAACGCCCAGATCCAGGCGGGCAGCGTGGCATCGAGCAACGTCAACGTCTTCCTCGACGGAGTGAGCATCAAGAACCCGATCAACCACGGCGGCGTGCTCGGCCAGAACTTCGGGCTCGGCAACCCTTTCCCGCAGATCGCGATCCAGGAATACAAGGTCGAAACGCAGAATTTCGGAGCGGAAACCGGCCAGGCCGGTTCAGCCGTGCTTACTGCCATAACCAAGACCGGCGGCGACGAGTTTCACGGATCGGCCTTCATCCAGTTCCAGCCCAAGGGGTTCATCACCCAGCCCTTCTTCGACAAGCAGCGGGGATTTGAAAAGCCGGAATACAACCGCAAGCAGTTTGGCGGCGATCTGGGCGGGCCGATCATCCCGGGCAAATTGACATTCTATGTCGCCATGGAAGGTACCGACCAGAACCTGCCCGGATCTACTGGCAACGTCACCACGCCGATCCCGCAGAACCTGGCCAGCGAAGTCAATGTCACCCACAACAACGACTTCAACCAGCAGCTCTATTTCGGCAAGCTGACCTTCTATGCCAGCGGCGAGGATACGGTGAACCTTTCCGCCTTCCGGCGCAGCGAAAACAACCTTTCCGATATCGACGGCAATGCCACACCCAGCCATGGGCGCACCATCCGCACCAACGAGGATCGTTACCAGCTCAACTGGACCCATGCGGGCGAGGACATCTACAACGTTCTCAACATCTCCTATCTCAAGGCCAGCCAGGAAACGCCCAGCGTCGGAACCGGACCAGAGCTTATTCTGGCACAGGGCACCAGTTTTGACGCGATCGTACGCGCGGGAGCCCACTTCTTCGAACAGGGGGACCGGACCAAGGCACTGACCTTCCGCGATGACCTGACGCTGCGGCGCGGCGATCACAGCATCAAGCTGGGTGCGCAAGTCGCCTTCCTCGATCTTACCCGCCGTGTCAGCGACCATTTCAACGGGTCCTACTTCTTCACAAACCCCGGCGCGGTCCCCAGTTTCGATTTCGAGACGGCCACGCCCTTCGGCGCGCAGATCAACCTCCAGCCAAGCGACGAGCTTTCGTCTACCGACACGCAGATTGGCCTCTATGTGCAGGATGAATGGACGCCCGACGAGCACTGGACGATCAACGCCGGACTGCGTTGGGATTTTGAATCCAATGCCAACAACAATAATTATGTGACGCCAACCGCCATCGCCGATGCACTTCGCAACTATCCCGGCTGGGAGGCGAACGGCATCGATCCGGAAGACTACATCTCGACTGGGGACAACCGCGGCCGCGAATGGGGCGCTTTCCAGCCGCGCGTGGGCATCTCCTATGATGTCCATGGCGATCGCGACTTGGTCTTTTTCGCCGGTGCAGGCCGCTATTACGATCGCAACCTTTTTATCGAGGGGGTGATCGAAACGCTGACTAATGAAAACAAGACGGTGACGGTCCCGTTCTGCTCGACAACGGTCACGACAGGCTGCCTCAACTATTCCTCGGCGTTGCGCGATGCCGACGCGCTGCGCGCCGCCGCGGCGCCGCTGTTCCCGGGCGGGGGCAGCGTTTTCGTGCTCAACAACAAGACGTCGCTGCCCTATTCGGACCAGTTCAACATCGGTGTACGCAAGCGGTTCGGCGATATCCAGGCTTCGTTGACCTTCAGCCACATCGAATCGCACAACATCTTCCAGTTTGTGCGTTCCAATTTCTTCGAGAATGGCTGGTTCTCGCGCTTCGTCACGCGCGATGCCAATGGCAATGTGACGGGTTGTACCGATGGCGGGCGCAACTGGATCCAGGATTTCAGCCCTGGCGGGCTGGCCAATGGTGATGGATCCCCGGTACCGGTGGCAATCTGCGCGGCGCAGAATGCGCAGCTCGCCGGATTTTCTGGTAAGCTCGACCGTGGTGTTTCCGATGGCAAGGCGCGGTTCAACGGGCTCTATTTCGAACTTGAAAAGCCGTTTACCGATGTTAGCGAATGGGGGTTCCGTTCGGTGCTCACCATCCAGCGGGCGAAATCCAACGTAGCGATGGAGCTCAATGGCGACGAGTTCTTTAACGGTGCCGACCAGACCGGCTTCGGCTGGCAGAAGGTCAACGGGATCGAGGACTGGCGCTATGTCCTCACCGGCAACTGGCGCGCGCCGTGGGATATCGACCTTTCGGGTTTCCTCACGCTCACCTCGGGTCCGCGCTTTGGCAATGTGGTTTTTGGAGGCGCCCCGGATGGTGCATGCTGCGTTGGCAATTTCGGTGGTCCGCTGTCACCAGCAAAATTCATCGGCTACAAACGACTCGACCTGCGTGCAGCCAAGACGTTCAAGATGCCTTACGGCGAAGGGCATGAGCTGACGGTCGATTTCCAGGTCTTCAACGTCTTCAATTGGCTCAACCGCAACTATTCTTCGTGGGGAGCGGGTAGCGGTAATCCTCCGCCGCTGATCGAGGATAGCCAGGTCGGCAACGACGCCCGCAGCTTCCAGGCAGGGATCAAATACAAGTTCTGATGATGTCGGAAGCAATTTTGTTAAGGTTGACATATGAAAACATTTAACAATTTAGGAAGCCAGCATGTCTAGATTCATCGCCAAATTAATGACAATTTTGCTTGCCCCGTTTTTTTTAACCGCATCGCCTGCTTTTGCGACAGGGGACGGTCAATTTACGATTTTAGTTAGTTATGAGCCAAGTCAATATAATGATTGGGTTGCATCAATCCAGCAACAAATAAATTTAGGGGCAAGATTTTATGCTGGAGGCACAGATATTACATCTTATGGGGCAGCTTACATTGTCAGTGCTTTGGGGTCATATTATCTTTATGTATGGGCCCCTGCGCACCTCGAATCTCCGATGATGGTGTGGCCCATGCCCACTCCCTGCAGGGTGTTTTATCTTACTGGATATGACCCGCAGAGAGATGTGTATGCCCAAGCTGTTTGCCTAAAATGAATTCCATACAAATACAAAATTTGCGCCATTTTTGAGCAACTCCTTGACGCCCGCAGCTTCCAGGCAGGGATCAAATACAAGTTCTGATCGCTGCCCGGGAAATACGGGTCCACAGAGGCAGGCAAGATGCGGTATCCTCCGTCTTGCCTGCCTTTTTTTCGCTAAGGAGAGGTCATGCTGCCTGCGCGAATGTTTGTCGGGGGAAGCCTCACGCCGGTGCTTACGGTCGATGGAATCGGCCCGGATCCGGCGGCGATTGTCGGCATGGCCAGGGCACTCGGCCCGTTTCCGCGTGCGACAAACAACTATCCCGGCTTGCGCCGTATCATCGGACCAGCCGACACGCCGGTATGGGCCTACGTCGCCAAGTTGCTGAACGATGCGGCGAGCTTCATCGGTGGCGCGTTCGACGTCGATGGCTTCGATCTCGTCGAAGCCAGCTTTTCGCTGGTGACCACCAGCCCCGAAATGCTCACACCGGTCCAGCGCTTGCCGCACTTCGACGGTGTGGAGGATGACCTGATCGCGCTGCTGCACTATGCCGCACCGAACGCAGGGACCGCTTTCTATCGCCATCGCGCAACCGGGATTGAGCTGGTCACGCCCGAAAACGTGGACCGGTTTGTCGCGGTCGCCCGCCGCGAAGCCCAGCGAGCGGGACCGGGATACGTCCACCCCAGCAGCCCCGGTGCGTTTGAGCCGATCGGACATGTCGAAGGACATGCTGGCAGGCTGATCGCCTATCCGGGGCGGTTGCTCCATTCGGGCGTCATTCCGCAGGGGTTCGATTTCTGCGCCGATCCCGGCTCGGGCCGACTCACCACCAATATCTTTCTGAAGACCCGCCGCGATGCCGGAGCGCCGACCTGAGGGAAATCGATGTCGCCAATGCCGGGCCTGCGCTAAGGCCCCGGCATGGCGCAAGATCAGGGAATGAGGGGCGAGTGAACCAATGATCGGGCCGATGCGGCGCAACTGGCGGTTGATGGTGTTTGCCTCGGGCGATTTCGCGTTCAATCTCTATTGGCAGAGCGTGATGCTCTATCTGCTGTTCTATTACACCGAAGAACTGCACCTTCCCATCGCTCTGGCATCGCTAGGTTACGCTTTGGCATCGGTCTGGGACGGTGTTGCCAGCCTCTTGGTGGGGATTCTGGCAGACCGTCTGCGTCGTCCGGAACGTTACAGGGTTGCGCTGATGGCAGGGGCGGTTCCGCTCGGGCTCAGCTTTGTGCTGGCATATACCGCGCTGCCCGTTGACGATGAATGGCAGTTCGGCTGGGTCCTTGCAGGGCATCTCGTGTTCCGTACGCTTTACGCTCTCGTCAACATCCCTTATCTGGCCATGTCCGCGCGTATCAGCCTCGACAGTGACGACCGGGCGTTGGTGGCCGGGGGGCGCATGCTGTTCGGTACGATTGCAGCGGTGATCGTGGCGATCGGGACCGTTCCCTTGGGCAAGGCATTAACCGGCGGCGGCGGGAAGGAGGCCTTCCTGGCATCGGCTGCGGCCTTTGCAATCGCCGGAACCATGCTCCTCATCGCAGTCGGCCTGACTTACCGTGATGCCGATGGGATCCCTGTGGCGCGGACTCATTTAACCATTCGCGGAATGATTGCTCCGGTCATGCGCAACCGGGCCTTTCTGACGTTGAGCGTGGCAGCGATGGCGATGATCGTGGCGGTAACCGGTCTTGACAAGTCGGTGCTCTACTATTTCAAGTATGCGCTGCACGACGAGCAGGCAGGGCAGCTTACGCTGGGCTGGATGATGGCGATCAGCGGCATTGCGATTCCGCTCTGGCTGTGGATTGCGCGAAAACTGGGCGCGCGAAATGTCTGGTTCGTGGCGGTCGCTGCCTGCCTCGTTTGCCTTGTTGTCTTCATTGCCTTTGCCTTCGACCGCCCGCTTCCGGTGCAGGTCTTCCTGGTCGCAACGCAAGCCAGCATCGTCGGCCTGCATTTCTCATTCTGGGCCATGCTGCCCGACACGGTAGAATACGGACAGCGCGCCAGCGGGGTGCGCGGCGAGGCAGTGCTCTATGGCCTATCGGCGCTTTTCCAGCGGGTGGCGATCGGCCTTGGCACGCTGCTGGTCGGGATCGGTCTGGGAGGTGAGGGCTTGCACCATGCCGAGGCAGGCGACGCCACTTACAAACTGGTGCTGGCGGTGATCCCGCTCGGGTTTTTTATACTGGCCGGGCTTGTTATGCTGGCCAATCCGCTGAGGCGCGGCAGCCACGGGCGGATTCTCGACGATCTGAGACGGATGAGCAGGGCGCGCGACTGACCGCCTCAGGCGGTGAGATGTATTTTCCCCCTTGCGCCTTCGGCCTGCGCCGATGGCGCGATCCACAGGTCGAACTCGCCCGGCTCGGTCACCGGTTTGTCGTCTTGGCCATAGAACTCCAGCATCGAACGTTCGAGCCGGAACGATATGGTCTTCGTCTGGCCCGGTGCAAGCGCCACCTTGTCGAACGCGACAAGCTGCCTGATCGGGCGGGTGACGCTCGCGACCCGGTCGCGAATGTAGAACTGGACAACTTCCTCGATCGCTCGCGCGCCCGAATTGGTGACGGTGGTCGAAACAGTGACCGCGCCGTCCCATGGCAGGTCCGGGCCATCCAGGCGCAGATCGCCATAGTGAACCTCACCATAGGTAAGGCCATGTCCGAAGGGAAACAGAGCCTCGTTGGGCACTTCGCGGAATTGCGCCTTGTAATCGACCCGGGGCCCGGGGGGCTGCGGGCGACCGGTCGGCTTGCGGTCATAGTGGAACGGCTGCTGACCGGTGTCATGAGGGAAACTGACCGGTAGCCGCCCTGAAGGGCTGTGACTGCCGTAAAGGATATCGGCGATAGCAGTGCCGCTTTCGGTGCCAAGGTACCAGGTCACCAGGATCGCCTGGGCATCGCGGACCGCGCCTTCCAGTGCGAGCGCCCGGCCATTGCGCAGAACAACCACCATCGGTTTGCCCAAGCGCGCAACTGCCTCGGTCAGGTCCTGCTGTGCCCTGGGAACGACGATATCGGTCCGCGACTGCGCCTCGCCCGACATTGTCTGCGCTTCGCCAAGCGAGAGCACAATCACGTCGGCGTTGTTTGCGGCCTCCACTGCGGCTTCGATTCCCCCGGCGATGGGGGACTCGACATTGCAGCCTTCAGCCACGGTAACCTTGCCGCCGGCCCTGCGCATGCCGGTTGCCAGATCGACGGCCTGCGCATCGTCGCCATAGACTGCCCAGCCGCCGATCAGGTCATGCGGGCCTTCGGCAAAGGGCCCGATAAGCGCCACCTTGCTCGAGAGCGGAAGCGGCAGCACGTCTCCTTCGTTCCTGAGCATGACGATCGACTTGCGCCCCGCCTCTCGCGCCAAAGCGATGTTTTGCGGGATCATAGAGCGTTTGGCCTCGCGCGCGGGATCTATCCGCCGGAAAGGATTGTCGAACAGGCCCAGAATGGCCTTGATAGTCAGCACCCGCCGCACCGATTCGTCTACCTGTGCTTCGGGAACCCGCCCTTCGCGCACCAGCGCTGGCAAGTGCAGCATGTAGAGATTGCTCGCCATGCTCATATCCACCCCAGCCAGGATGGACAGCCGCGCGGCATCCTTGCCGTCCTCGGCAAAGCCGTGCATGACCAGTTCCTCATCGCCCGTGTAGTCGGATACGACCATCCCGGGAAACTTCCATTCGCCGCGCAGCAGATCGGTCATCAACCACTTGTTCGCGGTCGAAGGCACACCCGAAATCTCGTTGAACGAGGCCATGGTCGTGAGCGCTCCCGCATCGAATGACGCCTGGAACGGAGGCAGATAGACTTCGCGCAAAGTCCGCTCGGATATGTCGACGGTGTTATAGTCGAGGCCCGCCTCGGCTGCGCCATAGGCGGCGAAATGCTTGGGGCAGGCGAGCATCGCATCATCTGCTGTGAGGTCATCGCCCTGGAAACCCCTGACCCGTGCCGCCGCGAACAGGTTGCCCAGCAGGATATCCTCGCCGGAACCTTCCATCACGCGGCCCCAGCGCTGGTCGCGGGCAATGTCGACCATCGGGGCAAATGTCCAGTCGATGCCCGCGCCCGCCGCTTCGAACGCGGCGGCCCTGGCGGTGCGCTCGGCAAGCGCGGGTTCGAAACTTGCGGCCTCGCCCAGCGGTATGGGAAACAACGTGCGGTGGCCATGGATTACATCCGCAGCGAACATCAGCGGGATCTTGAGGCGTGACCGGGTCATCACAGCGTGCTGCATCCGGCGAGCCATTTCGGCCCCGTTGCCGTTGAACACGCCGGTCAGCCTTCCGGCGACCGCATCGGCCAGTTGCGAATCGAAACTCTGGCCGTTTCCGGGCGGGTTGAACTGGGCCGCCTTCGACCCTCCCCAGGCTGACGGTAGCAGCGTCAACTGACCCGCCTTTTCCTCCAGAGTCATTTTCGCGATCAGCGCCTCAATAAAGGGTGCATCGGCGCGCTTGCCGATCGATCTGGCAAGAGCTGCAAGCGGTGTCGCGGCCCAGGCCGAAGCCATTCCCATCGCCACCAACATGCTGCGCCGGGTCAATTGCATTCTCGACTTCCTCCCACATCGCCTTCCAGCACCCCGGGTCTGACCCAGAGGACAGGTGCCGCCACGCGTGCCGTTGACATGTAACCGGTTACATATATGACGTTCACCAATGTGGCAATGGAAATGGCATTGAGCTAAGCAAATGGAAGTTCACCCGACGGAGGCCCATGATCATGGCCAAGCCACCCGCTACGATCCGCGATGTCGCCCGCCATGCCGGACTGTCGGTCGCATCGATCTCGCGGGTGCTCAACGGCCACAACCATGTGCATCCCGACACGCGCAAGAAGGTGATCGAAGCGATGGACGCATTGGGGTATATTCCCAATGCAGCAGCGCGCAGCCTGAGCACAGCCAAGAGCCACGCGATCGGCGTGGTGCTCCCCGATCTGCACGGCGAATTCTTTGGCGAGGTCGTGCGCGGAATGGACAAGGCCGCGAGCGAACGCGGCTACCTTCTGCTCCTTTCGACGATGCACGCCGACAGCCGGCTGGCGCACCAGGCCATGGGAACCATGCGCGGAAGGGTGGACGGTCTCATCATAATGGCCCCGCAGCTTTCCGCGGAGGATCTGGCGCAGGCGATACCGGCGGACTTGCCCGCCGTGCTGATCAACAGTCCGGCCGATGCCACCCATTACAACCTGCGGATAGACAATCGCGGCGGGGTCATGCTGATGGTGCGCCATCTGCTCGCGGGCGGGCGCAGGAACATCGTCCACCTTGCCGGATATTCGGGCAATCTCGATGCGGCCGAGCGCTCCGCCGCCTTCCGCGAGGCGATGCAGATGCTTGCCCCGGATTTGCCGGTCAGGATCATCGAGGGCGATTTCACCGACGAAAGCGGGGAGCGCCTGGTCCAGCAACTTCTTGCCGATGGGACGGAGTTCGATGCGATTTTCGCGGCGAACGACATGATGGCGTTGGGTGCTCTGCAAACGCTGCGCACGGTTGGGATCGAAGTACCGTCGAAAGTTGCGGTGGCCGGATTCGACGATGTTCCCATGGCACGGCATCTGGGTCTCTCAACAGTGCGGGTGGACATGGCCGGGATTGGGGAGCGTGCGGTTCGGCGCCTGATCGATCAGCTCGAAGGTTCGACCGAACCGCTTGCGCTCGTGCGTCAATCGCCGACACTTGTGGCGCGCGCCACCACCGGTCGCTGACGTCCTGGAGGAGCGCGCATGTTTGAGGCGATCGGCCGCCGCAATGTCTTGCGTGGAATCGGCATGGCAGCACCGCTGGCCGCGTTCGCATGCAAGCCCTCGATACTCGTAGGTAGCGGCGAAAGCCGGGCGCTGCCGGAGTTTTTCGCCGATCTGGAATACCGCACATTCCGGTTCTTCTGGGAAACAACCAATCCCGAAACCGGGCTTGTCCTCGACCGTTGGCCAACGCCTTCCTTCTCGAGCATCGCCGCCATAGGATTCGGCATCACGGCCTATATCCTGGGCGCTGAACGTGGCTGGATTTCGCGGGAACAGGCAAGCGACAGGATATTGAAAACATTGCAATTCCTGTCGCGCCTGCCAATGGGCGATGCGGCAAGCGGGGTCGCTGGCCATCGCGGCTTCTTCTATCATTTCCTCAACATAGAGACTGGCTTGCGCCACGGCCGCACCGAACTCTCTACAGTCGATACGGCCTTGATGCATTTGGGCATGCTGCACGCAGTCGCCTGGTTCGACCGTGACGATTTGCGCGAGGTCGAGCTGCGCCAGCTTGCCACCCGCCTCGTTGATATGGCCGAATGGGACTGGTTTCAGCAGAACGGCCCGGCGATTTCGATGGGATGGCACCCGGAAAGCGGCTTCATCGAACGCAACTGGGACGGGTATAACGAGGGCAAACTGGTTTATATCCTCGCATTGGGTTCAGGTGGGCACCCCGCCACGGATGATAGCTGGCAGGCATGGACCCAGCCCTATCCGCGCTTCTGGCGCGGTGAGGGGAGCCTTAGGCGACTCGCCTTCGCACCGATGTTTGGTCATCAATACAGCGAGATGTGGATCGATTTCAGGGGGATTTACGATGCCCCGATGCGTGCGGTCGGATTCGACTATTTCGAGAATAGCCGCCGCGCGACACTGGCACAGCACGCCTATGCCAACGCCAATCCGCTGGGCTGGGCCGGTTATGACCGGCACATATGGGGCCTCACCGCCTGCGACGGGCCGGGACATTTCGAGATCGAGCGCAATGGACGCCAGGCACGGGTCGCTGGCTATTCGGCGCGCGGGCCAATCGACGAGCCCGACGGTTTCGACGACGGGACGATCGCACCCACAGCCATGCTGGGATCGCTGCCCTTCGCTCCCGAAATCTGCATACCTTCAGCCATGGAACTGCATCGATTGCATGGCGCGCGGATATATCGCGATTACGGCTTTCTCGACGCCTTCAACCCGTCATTCCGCGACACCAGCCTGAATGTGAAGACCGGATCGGTTGACTCGCGCCATGGTTGGGTCGCCGCCGATTATCTCGGGATCGATCAGGGTCCGATCCTGGGTATGCTCGCCAATTACCGCAGCGAGGCGATCTGGCGGACGATGCGCAAGTCTCCCAATATCGTGCGCGGGCTGCGCCGCGCCGGTTTTGTCGGCGGCTGGCTGGAGGGCGCGGCCGCATAAACGCATTCCGGCGTCTGGTGCCGTTACGCTTCGCCCATTCCCCGTTTCGGCGGAGAAAGCGCACATAGAGATGCGAGCGGGCAGGTGCGCGCCTCCCATTCGCCGACGATCCGCTGCAATTCGTCGCTGAGTTGGCGCAAGGGCACTTGCGCTCCGCAGTTGTCGCAGCTAGTGGATGATACAACATCACATTGGGAATTCATAAATGCGGCGCTTCCTGACTTGTTCGGCCATGTCCATCGTGCTTGTATCTGGAGGGCTGGTTACGCCAGTATCGGCCCAAGAGGCCGATCCGCAGGACAAGCCGCAAGACAAGCCACAGGCCGAAGAGCCTGCAGCCTCTCCCGCGACTTCGGCGGACGGAATTTCCGACGACCTGCACGATCGCAGGCTCGATTTTCAGGGCAATATCGTCGTCAGTGCGACCGGGCTCAAGCAGCTCGACGTGCTGGCCGGAACCAGCGTTATCGAAGGCGCGGCATTGCAGCGCAACCTGTCGGGCCAGATCGGCGAGGTGCTCGCCAAGCTGCCCGGCGTAACCGCGACAGGCTTCTCGCCGGCGGTATCGCGCCCGGTGCTGCGCGGCTTTTCGGGCGAGCGCGTGCGCGTGCTGATCGACGGGATCGGAACCATCGACGCCTCGAACACCTCGGATGACCATGCGGTGGCAATCGACCCGATCACCGCCGAACGGATCGAGGTCCTGCGCGGCCCCGCAGTGCTGCTTTATGGCAGCCAGGCGATCGGCGGCGCGGTTAATGTGATCGACAAGCGCATTCCGCGCCGGATTCCCGACGAACCGGTTCATGTTGACGGGCTGGCCGGGTTCGACAGCGTCAACGACCAGTACCAGTTCGGCGCTTCGGCAGATGCCCCGCTCGGCGGCGGGTTCGTTTTCCATGCCGATGGTTCGTGGCGCGACAGCGGCGATCTCGAGGTGCCGGGGTTCATTGCGTCCGAAAGTCTGCGCACCGAGCTCCTCGCCGAGGCCGCAGTGCTCGAAGCCGACGGGCAGGACGTCCAGGCCGGGCAATTGCGCGATTTTGCGGCGCAGCGCGGCGTGCTGCGCAATACTGCCGCCCAAAGCTGGAGTGCCAATGCCGGGCTCGCCTTCTTTGCCGGGGACAGCAGCCTTGGTGCGTCGGTCGGCTGGTACGATACCGATTACGGCGTTCCCGAACGCCCCGGCGCGGGCGAAGCAGGGGCCGAGCCCGGTGCGGAGGATGGCGTCTCGATCGGGCTTGAGCAGTTCCGCGCCGATCTGCGCGGTGAGCTCGATCTGGGCGGCGGATTCTTCGAGCGGCTGGTGACGCGGGTAGGCTATACCGATTACACGCATACCGAGTTCGAAGGTGCCGAGATCGGCACGGTGTTCAAGATCGACGGGATCGAGGCGCGCGCCGAGCTGGTCCAGAACGACGAGGGCGCACTACGCGGCTCCATCGGTGCGCAGTATTTCTTCCGCGATTTCGAGGCGATCGGCGACGAGGCGTTCGTCGCCCCCAACCGCACCACGCAGATCGGTCTGTTCGCGTTGCAGGAATTTGGCACCGGCCCGGTCGAAATCGAGGCTGCGGGGCGGTTCGAGCAGACCAGCGTGAATTCGAGCCCGCTGGGTATCGAGCGCGATTTCGATTCCTTTTCCGGCGCTCTTGGCCTCTCTTACGAAACGGAGGCTGGGCTGCGGTTCGGCGTCAATGGCACGCGCGTCGTGCGGGCGCCTTCGGGCGAGGAATTGTTCGCCAACGGGCCGCATATCGCCACGCAGGCGTTCGAAGTGGGCGATCCTGGGCTGGCGCAGGAAAAGGCATGGGGCATCGAAGGCTCTGTCCGCGGCAACGTCGGCCCGGCGCAAGTGAGTTTCGCTATCTATCGCAACTGGTTCGACGCATATATATTCCTCACCGCCACCGGTGAGGAGGAAGACGGCCTCCCCGTCTTTGCCTATCGGCAGGATGATGCGCGCTATTTCGGGCTCGAGGGCGAAGTCAGCCTGCCCTTCTACCGCAGCGGAGGCCTGACGCTGCTGGCCGATCTGCGCGGCGATTATATCCGCGCCAACCTTGCCGACGGCACGCCCTTGCCGCGAATCCCGCCGCTCAGCCTGCTCGGCGCGCTTGAAGCGCAGAGCGAGGCGCTCGATGGGCGGATCGAACTGCAATGGTTCGACGGGCAGGACCGGACCGCGCCGTTCGAAACCGCAACGGGCGGCTTTGCGCTGGTCAATGCATCGGTCTCGTGGAAGCCGCTTCGCGGAAGGAAGAACGTCACGCTGCTGTTGCAGGTGGATAATGCCTTCGATGCCGCCGGGCGCCGCCACGTCAGCTTCACCAAGGATTTCGTGCCCCTTGGTGGGCGCAATGTGAAGGCGAGTGCGCGCTTCAGTTTCTGAGCGCGCCGACCTTCCGGCTCAGTCCTCGGCTGCAAAGTTGATCTCGGCGTGCTCCTGTAGCCGCTTGACCAGATTTTCGCCCAGGAACGCGCCGGGGGTGCCGACCCCGCCCGGCTTGTCGCAGGCGAGCAGCGCAATCCCCGTTTCGGCAAGCATCCGGCTTGTCGAACCATAGCCCGGATCGTACTTGCCCTTTACGCCATAGTGCAGCGCGCGCCCGTCGGGCATTTCGGCAATGAAGAGCAGGTCGTAGAACCCGTTTTCGCGCTCTTCCTTGCTCGGCCCTTCGCCGGGCTTGGGTGGTTTGGCCCCGAACGGATTCTTCATCATGTCCGCAATTGCCCCGGCTGCCGCCTTGCCAGCTTCACTGGGGCTCGTCAGCACCATCTCATCGTACCTGAAATCCTTGCCGTAAGGGTGGCCGAGCAGGAAATTGGTGCGGTGCACGTTCTTGGTGTTGATCGGCGCCATCACAAAAGGCGCGGCCCATTTGCCGAGGTCTTCTTCGTAGTGCGGCACCATGCCCGAAGGCTGGTCCGGCCCCTCGAAACCCGGGGTCAGGCCAAACGGGCTTTGCAGCACCTTGATGAGCGACGGGTTCTTCGCCACTGCCTTCATCGTTGCGGTCAGGCTCGCCGCAGTGCCGCCGCTGAAGGTCCCGGCCATGGCGCGCACGCGGCCCTTGATCCGCGGTGCGGGGCCCCCAAAGCGCGCCTGCGCCTCTTTCTGCGTCATCAGTACACCCAGATCGAACGGGATCGAATCGAACCCGCTCGAAAAGCAGATGCGCGAGCCGCTGGCCTTGGCCGCTTCGTGATGCTGGTCGATCTTTTCGCGCATCCATCCCGGTTCGCCGCACAGATCAGCATAGTCGGTGCCGGTCTTGACGCACGCCTCGACCAGCGCATCGCCATAAAGCTGATAGGGGCCGACCGTGCTCAACACCACGCGTGTACGCGCGCACATCGCCTCGAGGCTGGCCAAATCGTCCGAATTGGCGGTGATCAGCGGCGTTGCCGGATCGGCACCGATTTCATCACGCACTTCCTGCAGCTTGGTCAGGCTGCGTCCGGCCATTGCCCACTTGGGGCCGTCTTTGCGTGAGCCGTAGTGGGTGCTGAGATATTCCGCCACCAGACGCCCGGTGTAACCGGTCGCGCCGTAAACGACGATGTCGAACTCGCGTGCTTTCTTGCTCATTGTCTTGCTCCTGCCTTATGCGATTGATGCTCGCTGACCCGGCAAGAGTCAAAGCCGCTACGTCCCAGCGGGGCGGTCACAACCTCGGCAATGTCACCCCGCGCTGGCCCATATACTTGCCCGCGCGGTCCTTGTAACTCGTTTCGCAGCGTTCGTTGCCTTTGAGGAAAAGGAACTGGCACGCGCCTTCGTTGGCGTAGATTTTTGCCGGAAGCGGCGTGGTGTTGGAGAATTCCAGCGTCACATGGCCCTCCCAACCCGGTTCGAGCGGGGTGACGTTGACGATGATCCCGCATCGCGCATAGGTCGATTTGCCCAGGCAGATCACCAGCACGTCTTCGGGCACGCGGAAATATTCGACCGTGCGCGCCAGTGCGAACGAATTGGGCGGGATCACGCAGACATCGGTCTTGCGGTCGACAAAGCTGTTGGCGTCGAAATTCTTGGGGTCCACCACCGCGCTGTCGACATTGGTGAAGATCTTGAACTCATCCGCCACGCGCGCGTCATAACCATAGGACGAAAGCCCATAGGAAATGCAGCCTTCACCCCGCTGCGCTTCGACAAAGGGCTCGATCATGCCCTTGGTCTGCGCCTGTTCGCGGATCCATTTGTCCGAAAGAATCGCCATGGGAGTGTGATTCCCCTTTGCGCCGCGCAGGGCAAGCGCCCCGGGCGAGCTAATCCCCCAATACAGCCTACTCCCTAAGCAGGCGCCCTGCCACCGCATCGAGCCGGGCCAGCAGCGCGGGGTCATGCCGGTCGGGCGCGGTGATTACGGCATCGTCGAGCGCGGTATCGATCGGCGAGGGTGCGCGCTTTGCCGGCAGCGCCTTGATGAATTGCACCACCGCCGCGCGCGCCAAATCGCTGTTGGCCTGCATCTGCGCCACTACCTGCCCGACATCGACCGCTTCGCCGTCACGCCAGCAATCATAGTCCGTCACCATGCCGATCAGCGCGTATGGCAGCTCCGCCTCGCGCGCCAGCCTGGCTTCGGGCATTGCGGTCATCCCGATCAGATCCGCGCCCCATCCGCGATAGAGGTGGCTTTCGGCCCGCGTCGAAAACTGCGGTCCATTGATCGCCAGATAAGTCGCGCCCATGGCCAGCTTGCCCTTGGCCGCCTTGATCGCTGCCACCGCCATAGCGGACAGCCTGGGGCAGACCGGATCGGCCATCGAGACATGCGCGACCAGCCCGTTGCCGAAGAAGCTGTCGGCGCGGCTATGGGTATGATCGATGAACTGACTGGCAATCGCAAACCGGCCCGGTTCGATTTCTTCGCGCAGGCTGCCCACGGCAGAAATGGCGAGAATGTCGGTGCAGCCCGTGCGCTTGAGCGCATCGATGTTGGCGCGTGAATTGAGCTGGTGCGGCGCAATCGGGTGGCCCCTGCCGTGGCGCGGGAGAAAACGTACGCGCACGTCGCCGATCCGCCCGCATAGTACCTCGTCGCTTGGCTCGCCCCATGGCGAGCTGACCGGGATCCACTGTGCCTCTTCCAGCCCCTCGATCGCGTAGAGGCCCGATCCACCGATGATCCCTATCGTCCAGGGGCTGGTCATTGCATGTCCTCGATTGCGGCGCCAAGTCCTATGGCTATCTTCATTAGATCGCTTTGCCTTGACATGGCAAAGAATTGGTTATCGCCAAGGCGCAATCGGGCCGGCAAGACCTGCTGTGGTATGGCCAAGCCCGACAGAAGGTTGCATAAGGCAATCAATCGAGTCCTGACCTGTAGGGAGAACGCACAGATGGTCACGCAGTACAAGAATCTGATCAACGGCAAGATGGTCGACAACGGCCAGTGGCTCGACGTCGTCAACCCCGCCAACGAGGAAGTCATCGGCCAGGTCCCCGCCTGCACAGCGGGGGAACTGGATGAAGCCGTGGCCGCCGCGCGTGCCGCGTTCAAGACCTGGAAGAATACCCCGGTTGAAGCGCGCCGTGCCGCGCTCCAGGCCATGGCCAAGGCGATCAAGGACAATCACGAGGAACTCTACCGCCTGCTCACCAGCGAACAGGGCAAGCCGCACGAACAGGCGCGCGGCGAAATCATGGGTTCGGCCTATATGACCGCGACGCAGGCGACGCTCGAGCTGGAGGACGTGATCAGCGAGGACAGCGAGCAGCGCCTGTGCCGCACGCGCCGCGTGCCGGTGGGCGTGGTCGGCGGAATCGTGCCGTGGAACTTCCCGCTGTTGATGGCGGTGCAGAAGATCGTGCCCGCAGTGCTTTCGGGCTGCACAATCGTACTCAAGCCTTCGCCCTTCACCCCGCTGACAACGCTGCGGTTTGCCGAACTGATCAAGGATGTATTCCCGGCGGGCGTGGTCAACACCATCACCGGCGAGGATTCATTGGGTCCGCTGATGACCGGCCACCCTGATATCGACAAGATCACCTTCACCGGATCGACCGCCACCGGCAAGCGGATCATGGAAGGCGCGTCGAAGGATTTGAAGCGCATCACGCTCGAACTGGGCGGCAATGACGCCTCGATCGTGCTGCCCGATGCCGATCCCAAGAAAGTTGCGGAACAACTGTTCTGGTCGAGCTTCACCAACGCCGGGCAGGTCTGCATCGCGGCCAAGCGCATCTATATCCACGAGGATATCTATGACGACCTGGCCACTGCGATCGTTGAATATGCCAGGACTGTGAAGGTCGGCGATGGCGCGCAGCAGGGCACAGGCGTCGGCCCGATCCAGAACCGCAAGCAGTATGAGCGTGTGCTGGAACTGATCGCCGACGCGAAGGACCATGGCTACAAGTTCCTGCTCGGCGGGGACAAGGATCCTTTGAGCACGGGCTATTATGTGCCGATCACCATCCTCGACAATCCGCCAGAAGACGCGCGGATCGTGGCCGAGGAACAGTTCGGCCCGGTTATGCCGCTGATGAAGTTCTCGACCGAGGCGGAGGTGATCGAGCGCGCCAACAATTCGGATTACGGCCTCGCCGGCGCGGTGTGGACCGCAAATCCCGAAAAGGGCGTCAAGATCGCTGAACAGCTTGAAACCGGCACGGTCTGGATCAACGAGTTCATGCATGTCTCGCCGTTCGCGCCCTTCGGTGGGCACAAGCAGTCGGGCTTCGGCGCCGAATATGGCAAGGAAGGGCTGGAGGAGTTCACCTATTCGCAGGTGATTACCGTCAAGAAGGATGCTGTGGTAGCGTGAGCGCGGCAGTGTAGGGTCGCGGCCCGCCTACCGCAGCAGGTCGATCAGCCGCGCGACGAAACCTGCCGTCTCACCGCCGCGCGTTCGCGCGGTGTCCTTGGCTGTGGATTGCACCGGGCACTCGAGGCAATAGGCCTGCACCCCGCGCCGCGCCGAAATCCGGTTCAGATCGCCCGCGATCCGCGCAGCCAGTTCGCCGTGCCGCTGCGCCGAGAGCGCAAACATGTCGGCCGCCGGGGCGCGTTCCTGTTCCGCATCGCTGGCGAGCATCTGGCGAATCAGCGAATCGTAGGTGTTGCGCCCTTCGCCCAGGTAAACCGGGTGCCACCCGCCATCCTTGAGGCCCGCCTTGCCCGCGGCCCAGGCCAGGGCTTCTTCGAGCCCGCCGAACTGATCGACCAGCCCCAGTTGCCGCGCGCTGCCGCCGTCCCAGACCCGGCCTTGCGCCAGCGTGTCGGCGCGTTCCCGGTCAAACCCGCGCGATTTGGCGACGATGCCCAGGAACCGGTCATAGATGTTCTGCGTGGTCGCTTGCAGGATTGCGTCCACTTCGGGCGGGAAGCCGGCGATGAGATCGGGCTGGCCCGAAAGCGCGGTGGTGCGATAGCCGTCGGAATTGATTCCCACCTTTGCCGCCGTGCCTTCAAACGTGGGGAGTATGGCAAAGACACCGATCGAACCGGTGATCGTTTCCGGCTGGGCAAAAATGCGGTCGCCCGCACTCGCCACCCAATAACCGCCACTGGCGGCCAGGTTGCTCATCGAGACGGCCACGGGGATGCCCTTTGCCTTGTGGCGCAGGACCGCACGGCGGATTTCTTCGGATGCGAAAGTCGAACCGCCCGGCGAATCCACCCGCACCACCAGCGCCGCCAGTTCCCGATCAAGCGCTTCATCGAGCAGATCGGCGATGCGCGTGCCGCCCGCAGTCCCGGGTCCGGCGTCGCCGTCAACGATCTCGCCCGCGATGGTGATGACCCCGATCGGCTTGCCGGGCGTACCGGGGGCAGTTCCCGCCAGCCACGGGGCAAGCTCGGTCGCGGCAAAATTGCCCGGCTCACCGTTCCACGGATCTTCGCCCGCCAGTTCGGCCACTCTTGCACCGAACTCCTCCCAGCCTCCCAACCGGTCGACCAGCCCCGCTGCGCGCGCTGCCTTGGCGAGGTCACCCTTGCTCGCTGCAACCCAACCTGCCGGATCGCTGGTAACCAGCGCGATATTGGCTTGCGGCCGGGCCTTCTTCACGTTGGCCTGCCATTCTTCCCACAGCGCACCGTAGATCGCCGCATAGTTTTCGCGCGATTCTTCCGACATGGAGTCGCGCGTGTACGGCTCGACCGCGGATTTGTAGGTGCCGACGCGATAGACGCGGGCGTTGACGCCCAGCTTCTTCAGGAGTTCGCCGTAATAGAGATTGTTTCCGCCAGGTCCGGCGATCACCGCGCCGCCCATCGGGTCGACCCAGATCTCGCTAGCATGCGCGGCAAGCAGCATCGCATCGTCGCCATAGCCCACGGCATAGGCGAGCACCGGCTTGTCGGCGGCGCGCACCCGGTCGACGGCTTCACCGATTGCCTGGAGATGCACTTGCCCTCCGCCGAGAAAGCGCGTCAGGTCGAACACGACCGCCTTGATCCGCTTGTCGCCAGCCGCCGCGTCGAGCGCGCGTACCAGGTCGCGTGCCTGGTATTCGCCCACCGGTGCGCTCTGGCTGAGCAGGGCCTGTAGCGGATCGATCCTGCTGCTTTCCTCGACCACATAGCCATCCAGCTCGATCAGCAGCGCGCCCTCGCGGATTTGCCCTGGGCTGGGCCGCGAGGACAGCACAGCAAACAGCAGCGCGAAAAACAGCAGCATGAACAGCAGGACCATGCCGTCCTTGATTCCGACCAGCAGCCGCCAGACCTTGCCTGCAAAGTTCATGTGCAATCCGTCCTGTTGTCCCCGTCCTCCTAACTAGAGCCAACGATTCAAACTTCCAATGAAATCGGTCGAAGGAAAGGGTTGAGTGGCTGACAGCCATCGTCTAACGGCATGGCTTTAATGACATCGGCGGAACAATCTGGCGCTACGGGCCCGAACTTGCAGCGTTATCCTGCGGGCGCGCTGGCGTTTCCGCATCGCGATCTGCTGGGGATTGCCGCCCTTGAGAGGCACGAGATTCTCTACCTGCTCGATTCGGCCGAACCATGGGTCGAACTGAACCGTCAGCCATCGAAGCACTGCGACCTGTTGGCAGGGCTGACGATCATCAATGCCTTCTTCGAGAATTCCACGCGCACGTTGCTGAGCTTCGAAATCGCCGGCAAGCGGCTCGGCGCCGACGTGGTCAACATGCACGCGGCGCAATCGAGTGTGAAAAAGGGCGAGACGCTGATCGATACGGCGGTCACGCTCAATGCCATGCGCGCCGATGCCATCGTCATCCGCCACGGGGCGAGCGGCGCGGTTGATCTGATTGCCAGCAAGGTCGATTGCCCGGTGCTCAATGCCGGTGATGGCAGCCACGAACATCCCACGCAGGCGCTGCTCGATGCGCTGACGTTGCGCCATGCACTGCGCGAACGCGGCGAGGCGGCGGAGGATTTTACCGGGCTCAAGGTCACGATCTGCGGCGATATCCTGCACAGCCGGGTGGCGCGCTCGAACACCCTGTGCCTCACCGCGCTGGGGGCTAGCGTGCGGCTTTGCGCGCCGCCAGCACTGATGCCCGCCGGAGCCGAGGCGCTGGGAGCGCAGCCGTTCCACGATTTCGATGCCGCGCTGGCGGGGGCGGACGTGGTCATGATGCTACGCCTCCAGAGCGAGCGGATGGAGGGTCAGTTCATCCCCTCGGCGCGCGAATATCACCATCTCTATGGGCTCACCCGCGCCCGGCTTGCCCACGCTGAACCTGGCGCACTGGTGATGCATCCCGGGCCGATGAACCGCGGGGTCGAAATCGACAGCGACGTGGCAGACATGCTCGACCGTTCGATGATTACCAGACAGGTCGAAATGGGCGTGGCGATCCGTATGGCCTGCCTCGATATCCTCACCCGCCGTTCAAGAGGCGTCGCGGGATGGGAGAGCGCGCGATGAAGCAGCAGCGCCCCCTCACCATTACCAATGGCCGTTTGGCCTTGCCTTCAGGGATCGTGGCAGGCGGCATCCGCCTGGTGGATGGCCTCATCGAGGCCGTTGGCGAGGTCGAAGCCGGACCCGATGACGAGCGAGTGGATGCCAAAGGGCAGCTGATTGCGCCCGGTCTGGTCGATCTGGGCGTTTTCGCGATCGACAAGCCCGCCTTCCATTTCGGCGGAATTACCAGAGCGGCGCTGATGCCCGATCAGTCGCCGCCGCTCGATTATCCGGCGAGGGTCGGCCATATCGCCAAGAGCGGCAAGCCCGATCTGTGGGTTCATCCGCTCGCTGCCGCGACGCGCGGGCTGGAAGGGCGGGAGCTGGCGGAAATCGCGCTGATGAAGCAGGGTGGTGCGCGCGGCATAGCCACCGGCAGGCGCTGGATCGCCGATTCGGGCGTTATGCTCAAGCTGCTGCAATATGCCGCCATGCTCGATCTGGTGGTGGTGAGCCACGCCGAAGATGGCGGGCTGACAGGCGAGGCTGTGGCCACTGCGGGCGAAATGGCAACCCGGCTGGGCCTGCCCGGTGCCCCGGCCGAGGCCGAGGCGCTGGCGGTAGCGCGTGACATAGCGCTGGCCGAACTGGCGGGTGCGCGGCTCCACTTGCGGCAAGTGACGACGCGCGCAGGCCTCGATCTGGTGCGCGCGGCCAAGGCGCGCGGCCTGCAGGTCACGGCAGGGGTGACGCCTGCGCACTTCATGCTGTCCGATCTCGCCACCGCAGACTTTCGTACCTTCGCTCGCCTTTCGCCGCCGCTGCGCTGCGAGGCGGATCGGCAGGCGGTGATCGCGGCAATTGGCGATGGCACGATCGATGTCGTTGCGTCGGGCCACGATCCGCGCGGGCCTGAGGAAAAGCGCCTGCCCTTTGCCGATGCGGCGGAAGGCATGGCGGGGGCGGAAACGCTGCTGGCGATGGTGCTGACGGTGGTGCGCGACGGTGTGATCGACATGGTCAGGGCCTTCGACCTGATGGCAGCGGCACCTGCACGTCTGCTGGGCGTGAGTGCAGGAGCGCTCGAACAAGGTCTCGAAGCCGACATTGCGCTGATCGATCCGGAAAAGCCGTGGATCGTTGACAGCCGCATGATGGAAGCGAGCGCAGGCAACACACCATTCGATGGCCAGGGAGTTCAGGGCCGCGTGACCGGGCTGTGGAAGGGCGGGGTGGCGATCGGCTGAACAGCCGAGGGTTTTCATCGAGGAAATGGCGGTATAATACCTGGTTGGGGTCGCGCTTCTTTTGGGGGAGGGAAGCGATGGCCACTCACGCCAATCTGCAATCCGATGTGACTGTATCGGGCGATGCTGTCTCGCTGACTCAATTCATCGATCGCTGGATATACGTCTTCATGGCGCTGTTCCTGATCGTGATCGTGCTTGTCGGCTTCGTACCCGATTCGTTGCAGAAGATCGCCGCAGTCGATGCCGGGCTGCGCCCGCCATTCCCGCTCGCGCTGCATGCCCATGCGGTGCTGATGGGCAGCTGGATGCTGCTGTTGCTGACGCAGACCACGCTGATGGCGACAGGCCGCAAGGGGTGGCACATGCAATTGGGCGTGGGGGCGATGGTGCTGGCTCCCGCGCTGGTCATTGCCGGGGTGGTGCTCGTTCCCACCAACTTGCGCAGCTTCGTCGAATTCACCGCTGGCGCGCCCGCTGAAATGCAGGCGCAGGTCGATGGCTTTCTTCACTTCATGACCGACATCGCCTTGCTCCAGCTGCGCGCCGGATTGTGCTTCCTGTTGCTCGTCTATCTGGCACTTCGAGCCAGAAAGCGCGATTCGGGGCTGCACAAGCGGCTCATCATCCTGGCGACGATCGTGCCCACACCGGCCGCCTTCGACCGCATGACCTTCCTTCCTCACACCATGCCGGCTTCGCCACTCACGGTCGACGTCTGGCCGCTGATTGCGATCGCACCGATGTTGCTGTGGGATCTTTATCGCCAGCGCAGCATCCACCGCGCCTACTGGATATATGCCGCGGTGATGGTCCCGACGGGCATTGCGCTCAACATGCTGTGGGGATCGCAATGGTGGCATTCGGTGGCACCGGGTTTCCTCTATGGCTGACCAAAGAAAACCCCCGGAACCTTGCGGCGCCGGGGGCAGTTTCGCGTAGACAGGGTATTGAACTATCTTGCGGCGACGCGGATGCCGCGATCGACTGCGCCGGGTAGCGGGCGGTTGGCGGCATAGGCAAGGCAGCCTGCTCCACCCGATCTCACGGCATTGCACATGCTGCGCGCTTCACCGGCGCCAAAACCGGCGGCAGCGACGCGGAAATAGGTCTTGCCGTTCACCTGCGCCTGCGTGATCACCATGTCGCGGCCATCAAGCTGGGGATAGCGCTTCTGGTATATCTCGGTCGCGCGTTCGGCATTGGCGCGGCTGGAAAAGCTGCCCAATTGGACCAGATGCGTGGCCGAGGCGCTGCCGGTTGTGGCGGCCATGCGCCGTTGGGGCGAATTCTGCGCAATGCGCGACACTGGCTGCGGTGCTTGCGAGGCGTTTTCGCGCGGGGCTGCGGACGTCGGCTGGACCACCGGGCGCGAAACAACGCGGTCAGAGCCTGTGGCCACTGGCGCCTGCGGAGTGACAAAGACTTCGGCAAAGCTGGCCTGGCGCGCGGGCACCGGCGTGGATGTGGCCTCGGGCACTGGTGCATAGGCAGCTGCTGCGGCGGGCTCTACAGCGGCGAGCTCGACACCTTCGGCGCCGCCAGCCGTGGGAGCCTCGGCGGCGGCTTCAGCCACCATCTGCCCATGATCGGGGAAGTTTGCCAGCGCCAGATGGCGCGGCTGGCCTGAGTCGGCAGTTGGAGTGATCCGCAGAAGCCCTGCGACGCGAGCCTGGTAGGCTTCGGGATGTGTAGTCTCGGCCCATGCGCCGATCCGGTCGTCGATCATGTCGGCGGGAACGTCTTCGGCAGCCATCAAGCGGGCGGCACGCCAGTTGCCCTGCAGCGCATAGGAATAGGCGAGGTTCTGGCGGACCTTGGGCGAGTTCTGGCCACCGCGCAGGGCATTGGCCAGCACATGCACGCCGCGGTCCGGTTGCCCGGCGAGGCTGAGCGCAAGACCGTAATCGGCGGGGTCAAGATCGTCCTGCCACCGGTCAAGCATGGTAACGGCCCCTGTGAAGTTGCCCAGGGCGGTTTCGGCCAGGGCATAACTCAGCACGGTACGCGGGTCGCTGTCACCGAGGTCGAGAGCATCGGAAAAGCTGGTGGCGGCGGCCTGAAAGCGGCCTGCTTCGAGATAGGCCGCGCCCAAGGTGGCGCGATAGGCGGGATTGCGCGGGTCGGCCAGGACGGCGGCCTCGGCATGCCTCACCGCGGTGCTCGCCTCGCCCTTGCTCAGCGCGACCTGGGCCTTGCTGAACGAGGCGTCTGCGCGCGGTGCTGCGCCGCTTGTGGCGCATCCTGCCAACGCGACGCTGGCCAGTGCCGTGGTGACGGCAAGGCCAACCTTGAAGCCGATCATCGGCTGGTGGATTGCGGTGCGGGCCATGGTCTTTCCCCTTGTCGCTCTCAATTGCAATCAGCCGCGCTGCAAACGTGCAGCCAAGCTGTCGAGATCGTCGATTTCCGCGAGAAGCGCGTCGAGCGCTTCGGTCACGATTTGTTGAGCGCTGCGGTTGCTGATGGTTGAGGCAAGCCGCAGCTTGAGATGGCGGTGGGCATCAAGCCGCAACGTGAAGGCGGCGCGCTTGCTCGCGCCTGCTTCGACCTTTGCGCTCGTGGCAGGCTTGCTAGCCGTAGATGCCGCATGTCGACGTATCACCAGTTTGCGTTGCTCGCTGGTTGCCAGCGGCGTCAGTGGTACCACCACGCCCGAATCGCCGAGATGGTCATGCCCCATGTCATTCCAGCCGAGATCTTCCAGATTGGTCGCGGCCTCGGTGGGGATCGATCCGAGCTGCGGGCGCATTGCCGGCTTGGCTCCACCCTTGCGAGCGAGCAGCGATTGGTTGAGCGAAGCAAAGCCTGATTCGGTCATGGTCAGGGCCCCCACCTATTGGGCGACCCTGCGACCGAATCCACCAACCGGGCGATTCATGCCGAGCACCTGCGACTGCGAGTTGGGTGCTGCGAACACCGTGCGGCGGAAGTTCTTTTCGAGACGGTCCGAGATATATTTCCAGAGGGCGGTGATCTCCGCCGCGCTGGAACTGTTGGCATCGACTTCCATCACAGTGCGGCCGTCGATCATCGAAGCGGCATAGTCAGTGCGGTGGTGCAACGTGATCGGGGCGACGGTGCCATGCTGCGACAAGGCCACGGCGGCTTCGGAGGTGATCTTGGCCTTGGGGGTTGCGGCATTGACCACGAACACCAGCGGCTTGCCTGCGCGTTCGCACAGATCGACCGTTGCTCCCACCGCGCGCAGATCGTGCGGGCTGGGGCGGGTCGGAACCACGATCAGTTCGGCAACCGAAATCACCGACTGGATAGCCATCGTGATGGCAGGCGGAGTGTCGATCACCGCCAGCTTGAAGCCCTGCCGGCGCAGGACCTGCAAGTCGTTGGCCAGCCGCGCCACGGTAGTCTGGGCGAAGGCGGGATATTCCGCTTCACGCTCGTTCCACCAGTCGGCCAGCGATCCTTGCGGATCGATGTCGATCAGGACCACGGGCCCGGCGCCAGCGCGCTGAGCCTGAACCGCCAGATGGCCGGACAAGGTTGTCTTGCCCGACCCGCCCTTTTGAGATGCCAAAGCTAGTACGCGCAACGCTAGTGTCCCCCTGGTCTGGCCTCGATCACGCCGCGACGATGCGGCTTTCAGACCAAGGCTTCGCAGGATACCCCTAATTTTGGGTTAACGACGGCGCGCAAATGCGGCGCGTCGTCAGCGAGTTGCATTAGTGCAGTACAGGCGGTTTCCCCCTTTCCCGATGTCGTGCGTGTGATAGGCTGCCAATCGGGCAAACTGACCGGGGGGGGAATCTGTGAACGAATTGGACAATGGCCAGGGGGCCGCGCGATCGGGTCCGACTGGGCGGGGCGAACGAATCGCGAGTCTGGATTTCATCCGCGGTATTGCGGTGATGGGTATTCTGGCGGCCAATATCGTGGCGTTCGGCCAGCCGTTCAGCGCTTACATGTACCCTGACGCTTTCCTTACCGATCATGGCCCGGTTTCGGGCTGGCTATGGGTGGTGCAGTTCGTCCTGATCGACGGCAAGATGCGCGGGCTGTTCACGCTGCTGTTCGGCGCGGGGATGATGCTGTTCATGGAACGGGCCTGGGCTCGCGGCGAAACCCGCTGGTTGCAGGCGCGCCGTCTGTTCTGGCTCATGCTGTTCGGCCTCATCCACTTTTTCTTCATCTGGTTGGGAGACATTTTGTTCTTTTACGGCGCCATCGGCATGGCCGCTCTCTTGATGGTCAAGTGGCAGGCGCGCACGCAGCTCAAGGCCGGGGTCCTGGGCTATGTCGCGGGTGCCATCATCTATGCGGCGATGATGGTCCCGCTGCCATTCGTCGCCGATACGCAATTGGGCAAACAGCCGCAGTTCTCCGAAATGCGCACCGAGTTGGAGGCGGGCAAGCAGAAGCAGCTGGCCGAAGACATCATCGAAACGCAGCTCAGGCAGTCGGACGATTATACCGGCTATGTCACGCACCGGTTCAACGAACACCGTTTCGAACCATTGACCAATCTGGTCTTTTTTGCGTTCGAGTCATTGCCGTTAATGTTGATCGGCATGGCGCTGTACCGGATGGGCCTGTTCGGCGGCGGCTTCGATCGCAATCGCCAGTTGCGATGGGGCTGGGCAGGGCTGATCGCTGGCGGTCTGCTCCACCTCGCCATCGCGCTTTGGGCCAAGGCCGACGGATATACCTATTACGGAACGCTTGCGGCATTTGTCGGCCTCAGTCCTTTGCCAAGGCTGATGATGGTGTTGGGCCTGGCGGCGCTGCTCTCGCTCTTTGCCCCCCGTGAGACCGGCTGGTTGGGGCAGCGGGTATCGGCTGCCGGGCGCGCCGCTTTCAGCAACTACCTGGGCACATCGGTTGTGATGCTGTTCGTTTTTCACGGCTGGGCGCTGGGCCAGTTCGGAGTGCTGAACCGTCCTCAGCTCTACATCGTTGTTGCCCTGACCTGTGCCGGAATGCTGGCGTGGTCGAAGCCATGGCTCGAACGTTTCCGTTTCGGCCCGCTCGAATGGCTGTGGCGTTGCCTGACTTATGGCCGGTTGTTCCCGATCAGACGCTAGGGGTGGGCGCTAAATAGGTCTTGCTATTGCGAACAATTCGCATAAATAGGGCATTGCGAATCGATCGCAGGAGTGTGTCCGGCATGTATGTCTGCAACTGCAATGCTATCCGCGAAAGCGAACTGCGCCGTGCCGCGCCCTTCACTTGCGGTGGTGCCGAGGAAGCCTACGCTGCGCTGGGCAAGCGGCCCAATTGCGGGCAGTGCCTCGATGATGCCGAGGCGATCCTGGCGCACGAACGCGCATTCGGTTGCAGGCAAATCGCGGCCTGATCGCCGAACTGCGCCTGACAGCCGACCGCAAAGTGCGCAATTGCGCCAATTCTCTCCCACCTTCGCTTGCCTCAGGCACGTCCGGCGCTCATAATCACTTGCTTCAGGATACAGCCGGGAGACAGGTCATGAAGGGCGATGCCAAGGTCATCGAATATCTCAACCAGGCGCTCACCAACGAGTTGACCGCGATCAACCAGTACTGGCTGCATTACCGCGTGCTAGACAATTGGGGCCTGCACGCGCTCGCCGAGTATGAGCGCAAGGAATCGCTCGACGAGATGAAGCACGCGGATACGCTGGCAGAGCGGATCCTGTTCCTCGATGCGCTGCCCAATTTCCAGGCGATCCACAAGCTCAAGGTGGGTGAGACCGTTGAGGAAATCCTCAAGGCCGATCTGGCGACGGAGCAGGATGCGATTCCGCTTCTGCGCGATGCAATCGCCCATTGCGAAAGCGTGCGTGACTATGTCAGCCGCGAGATTTTCGAACGCATCCTAGAAAGCGAAGAAGAACATGTCGATTTCCTCGAAACGCAGTTCGATCTGATCGCACGGATGGGGCTGGAAAATTACGTCCAATTGCAAAGCAAATCAGCCGGTTGACTCTGCCAATTGGGCGGCTCACAACCGCCGCAGGGAAGAATTCTTTAAAATTCGGTCGCAGGGCTTCCTTTGTTCGGGTCGCAATTACCTGAATTGGAGGGGGAATTTTATGCGACTTACCAGAATATTGGGCGCCGGTCTTGTCGGCGCCGCAGCACTCGCGTTGGCCACTCCGGCCTCCGCGCAGCTCAAGGAATGGGAAGACTATACGCCGCAAAAGACGGTGATCGAACTGACTTACGTCAAGGTCGACGAAGGTCAGTTGAACACCTATCTCGAAGGCTTGAAGAGTACCTGGGTCAAGGCCAACGAAGCCGCCAAGAGTGTCGGCCAGATTACCGATTACGGAATCTACATCGTACCGTATGGCAGCAATGAGGTGAATCTGGTGCTGCGGATCAACTATCCCAGCATGGCATCGCTCGATGCCGACAAGGCCGAATATGACAAGTTCATGGCGGCCTGGGGAGCAGCGAATGCAGAGAGCAGCAACCGCACCGTGATCGAGCTCTACAACAAGATCCGCCAGATCAAGGGCACTTACATCCTGCGCGAATTGAAGATGAACTAGGTCGATCGAATACCGAAACTGCAAAAGGGGCGGGGCATTTGCTCCGCCCTTTTTGCGTTAGCGGGCCGGGCAAAGGTTACTTGCGCAATCTATGCCCGCGCGCAGCCACCATCGTTTCCTGCACCAGCAACACCAGCGAGGTGATGAGGAACACCATGGTTCCGATCCATGCTGCTGCGGTCAAGGTGCCGATCTGCGGCTCGATGAAGGCGCTGACGAACAGCAAGGCGATGACGACGCAGATCGTCAGCGCCGCGAAGGTGCTGAACATCACCGCGCGCTGCGCCAGCAGCCTGCGCCGCACCAGCCAGTCCATTTCGCGCAGCGCCCGTTCGCTTTCGCCTTCGCTTTCCAGCCGGTGTTCCACCCGCTCGATCCGGTCGGCAACCCAGATCAGGCGGCTCATCATTACATTCATCACCGCCCCGATCGCAGCCAGCAGGAACGCAGGTGTCAGGCTGAGCCGCACGATTTCCTGCACATGGAACGAACTGGAGGTGCGTTCGAACAGCTCGGTGGCGATATTCGGACTGGCGGCGAGAAGGTCGAACATGCCCTAATCCTTGGCGAAGGGGTTCTTCGGGCTCTTGAGCGTGACCCGAACGGGTACCGCGTCGAATCCCAGATTGGCGCGGATCGAATTGACCAGATACCGTTCGTAGCTCTTGGGCACCATGTCCAGCCGCGTACCGAAGATGACGAAGCGCGGAGGGCGGGTGCCCGCCTGCGTGATATAGCGCATCTTGATCCGCTTGCCGCCGGGTGCGGGCGGCGGATTGGCCGTCAGCGCATCGTCGAACCAGCGGTTGAGCGCGGCAGTGGACACCCGTTTCGACCATGTATCGCGCAGATCGAATGCGGCTGAGAGCATCGTGTCGAGGCCCTTGCCCGTCTTCGCGCTGACCGCGACCAGCGGCAATCCGCGCACCTGCGCCAGCCCTTCGTCGAGCGCACCGCGAATACCGTTGAACAGGGCGCTGGCATCGGCTGCGACGTCCCACTTGTTGATCGCGACCATCAGCGCGCGTCCTTCCTCGAGCACCAGGTTGGCGATCTTGAGGTCCTGGTGTTCGAGCCCTTGCGTCGCATCGAGCAGCAATACTACCACTTCGGCGAAATCGATCGCGCGGCGGGCATCGGCAACCGACAGTTTCTCCAGCTTTTCGACGACGTTGCGCTTCTTGCGCATTCCGGCGGTGTCGATCAGGCGGATCTCGCGCTCTTCGCCCGTCTTTGGGTCGGTCCAGGTCCAGTCAACGGCGATCGAATCGCGGGTGATCCCTGCCTCGGGGCCGGTCAGCAGCCGGTCTTCGCCCAGCAGCCGGTTGATCAGAGTGGACTTGCCTGCGTTGGGACGCCCGACGATCGCCAGCTTGAGTGGGCCTTGCGGTGCGTCCTCGTCGTCGCTTTCAGCCACGTCGACCGCCTCCTCGGCGGCTTCGGATTTGGCGCCGATGATCGGCCACAGTGCGCTGAACAGGTCGGCCACACCCTCGCCATGCTCGGCCGAGATGGCGACCGGTTCGCCAAGGCCCAGCGCATAGCATTCGATCACGCCGCCTTCGCCGGCGCGGCCTTCAACCTTGTTGGCGACCAGCACCACCGGCACGTCCTGCTGGCGCAGCCAGCGCGCGATCTCCTCGTCGAGCGGAGTCACGCCCGCGCGCGCATCGACCACGAACAGCGCGGCGTCCGCGCCTGCCAGGCTGATTTCGGTCTGTGCCCGCATCCGGCCGGGCAGCGTCGCAGCGTCCTCGTCCTCCCACCCGGCGGTATCGACAATGGTGAATTCCATCCCGGCAATCTCGGCATCGCCCATGCGCCGGTCGCGCGTAACCCCCGGCTGATCATCGACCAGCGCGATGCGTTTGCCGACGAGCCGGTTGAACAGCGTGGACTTGCCGACATTGGGCCGCCCGATGATGATGACCTGGGGTTTCATGCTGACGGATTTACCTCAGCGGGTCCTGCCTGAGCTTGCGTCAACCTGCTTTGGCCACGGGCGGATTTTCGCCCAGGTCGTCGTACCAGGCCTCGACCGGTCCGTTGAGC
>PNJY01000018.1 GCA_013822125.1 Erythrobacter sp.
GCGAAACCAGCCGGCCGGATCTGAGCAAGGCGGAAAACTCCAGACCCGAGTGGTCCAGGGTTGGGTAGCAGTGCAAACAACCGCCCGGCTCTAATCCCAGCTGTGGGAAGGCTGGGGGTCACGTCACGGTCACATTTCAGGAGAGCTCGTCACGTGTGGCGGCGGCAATTGCCAAAGCAGGCAAGAGGTAAACCACGGAACCGGAGGCCGCTCGCCCGAGCGAATGCACTGACGGTCCTCTCGCAAGCACCTTAAGTAGGTTTCCCCACGTCTTTATCTAGAACTGCCCGCACTTTGGCAGCCAATGCCTTGCGGGAGTAAGGCTTGCTTAGCAATTCCATATCGCTGTCCAAACGTCCGTTACCCAGCAGGACATTGCTAGAGTAACCAGAGCTATATAAAATTTTGAGTGAGGGGTATTTCTCTCGCGCCCGATCCGCAAGTTGGCGTCCGTTCATGCCACCTGGCATGATGACATCGGTAAGCAATAGATCGGAATTACCTTGCTCTTCCAAAACGACCAGCGCTTCTGGTCCGGACATGGCCGTCGAGACGTGGTACCCCAGAGACGAAAGTTGTGCTTCGATGTATGCTAGGACCTGCTCGTCATCTTCGACGACGAGAATATTTTCAGTCCCGGTCGGTATATCCCACTCTACCTTTAAATTCTGGGGTAACTCCTTTTCCCTGCAGGCAGGGAAATATAATTTGATGGAAGTTCCCACGCCGGGCTCCGAGTAGATTCTGATGTGGCCACCGGATTGCTTAACGAAACCGAACACCATGCTAAGGCCCAAGCCAGTCCCTTTTCCTACCTTCTTCGTGGTAAAAAATGGCTCGAATACACGTTGAAGAGTATCCGGATCCATACCTTCACCAGTATCATTCACAATTACCTCGACGTATTCGCCGGAAACAACATCAAAATGAATTGATGTATAAGTTTCATCTAATAGTATACTATTTACTTCAATCGTAAATTTGCCACCGTGCGTCATGGCATCACGGGCATTGGCCGCCAAATTCAAAATTGCAGTTTCGAACTCAACTGCATCTACCTCGATTAGGTCAAGGATTGGATTCGGCACGAATTCGAATTCGATGTTCTCTGGCAGAGTCGTGCGAATGAGATCCCGCATACCTTCCAACAGATCATTGACCTGCAACGGTTTAGGGTCGAGGGGGCGTCGCCGGGCAAAAGATAGAAGGCGGTCGGTCAATCCAGCGGCCCGTTCCGCAGCGCCCAATGTTGTCTCCACCAGAGAACGTAAGTCGGGATCGTTTAGCGACTCTGAAAGAATTTCTGCATTGCCCAAGATGATCATCAAAAGATTGTTGAAATCATGTGCGATGCCGCCTGTGAGATGGCCGATAGCTTCCAGCTTTTGAGCTTCTCGGAGTTGCTCCTCGATTTTACGAGCTTCGATCTCAGCTTCAATGTTGCGAGCTTCGATGACCGTGCCGATGGTCTCATCCCCTTCATTCTTCACGGCCGAGGCGGTGAAGCCGACTGGATAGAAACTACCGTCCTTGTGAACGAAAACTTCTTCAACTTGGGTCCGGTAGTTCTCTGGATAACCACGAGCAATTTCACACTCTTCGATCGGGAAGTGTCGACCGTCAGGGCGCGTATGGTGAACAACGTCGTGAAACGGTTTTCCTTGCATTTCCGGCAAGGTGAACCCTGTCATTTGCTCGGCTGCGTAATTCATGAATACACAGTGCTGGCGCTCGTCCAACATGAAGACGGCCATGGCCGTATTGCTGAGAATCGCGTCGAGACGCCTCGCGCTGTCCCGCAATGTTTCTTGCGCCTGTCTGAGTTCGCTAATGTCTTGGGCGGCCGCAAAATAGACTGGCATGCAGTCCCGCTGCATCAGTTGGAGCCGGATCGAAGCATCATATCGCGTGCCGTCCCTGCGTTCATGAACGGTCCGGAAATCGAGCGAAGCGGTTTCCCCAGTAACGAGAGGCTCAATTAGTTTGAGAAATTCTTTCCGACTGAACTCGGGCATTATGTCCCAAGGCGTGAGCCGGCGAATATCCTCGATAGAGAACCCAAGGTTCTCCCGGGCACCTCGGTTGACCATTACAAATCGAAAATCCGCAGCGCAAAACAGATAAATTTCGTTTAAAGCGTCTTCGACGATTTGACCGAGTTGATCACTTGTTAATTCAAAGGACTCAGTCATCGCGCCGCGATCCCTCCGCTTAAAAATTAATGCTCCTTTTCCCAAAAATCGTCAAACCGTTTTTGCATTTAGAGCGGTTTTCGACCGTTCTGAATCGTGGAGGGTTTCCCCTCGTCCGCGAATTCTGATTCAGGATCTGTGCTGGTGACGGAGGCCAGCATGGATGGGGCAGCCTCTCTCAATGGATTTACGTGTTCGGCTGTTGGCGGCGGTTGATGATGGAATGACTTGCCGCTCAGCGGCAGCCCGTTTTGGCGTTGCTCCTTCGACGGCGATCCGCTGACGCGCACAGCGGCGTATTGCGGGCGTCTTTGCTGGCAAGCCCTAGGGTGGCGATATCCGGTCGCATCGGATTGAAGAGCGGGCGCCGGACATCCTGGCCGTTTGGGAAGCGCAAAACAAATTTACGCTTGCAGAGCTGCAGTCGGCGCTGGCTGAAAGGAGCCTGGTCCTCTCCGTCGCCGGGCTTCACCGTTTCTTTGCGCGCCGGGGCATGACGCGCAAAAAACTGGCCCTGCGATCGAGCAGCACCGGCCCGGCGTCCTGAGGCAGCGCCAGCGCTGGTTCGACGGCCAACTGCTTCCCGCAGGCTGTGTATCCTGGCGATCAATGACGATGCCTTCCGGGAGAACCTTTGCTTGCTGGGTGAAACCAGCCGGCCGGATCTGAGCAAGGCGAAAAGCTCCAGACCCAAGTGGTCCAGGGTTGGGTAGCACTGCATTAAACCGGCGCACTGCCGTTATGACCGCGGGACAAACGGGGGGCAGGTCAGGTGGAATCCCCTAGGGTAGTTCTCCGAATCTGATGCCAGATCATGGCAAATTAGAAGTGGCCTCCCATAAGAGGTTAGGGGTGGAGGCAAGCGTGATCGTTTCTGGAGCAGATCAGCATTCGATAAAAAGAATAAATCTTATCGATCAGTGCAGTCGTCGGCGCGCGGATGCGTCGCGCCTATTGCTGTCGCTGGGTTATCATACCGAGTTGTACCACGACATTCATGAGGTGGCGGCTTGTCGTCCTTGCAGCGGCATCATTCTTCTTCGCAATGATCATGAAAACGGGAGCGCTGTCTACTTTATCGAAAGAATGGAGCGAATGGGTATTTACCTGCCCCTCGTGGTGATCGCAGACACTCCCAGCTCATCTGAAGTCGTAGCGTCCATCAAGGCAGGCGCTATTGATTATCTCGAGTGGCCGGTTGAACCTAACGAACTCCGGGCTTGCTTAGAGTGCGTTGCTGAAGAAGCAAAGCAGTTCGCCGAAAAGCGACGTCGTGAAATTGAAGCTCGGAACAAGATCGCCCGGCTGTCAAACAGAGAGCGCCAGGTTCTCGGTTTTATGTCGGATGGTCACTGCAATAAATCGATTGCTAGATTATTGGATATTAGCCCGCGGACAGTCGAGATTCATCGGGCCAACATGCTGGCCAAACTTGAGGCCCATCACTCTGTCGAGGCGGTCAGGCTTAAATTCGATGCGGGTACGCGGATCGAGCTTACGTAATCTCTTGGAGTGATGGCCGGGGCATTTCCACTGTATGTCTATAGCAGGCCAGCGAGGATCATCTTGTCGAGCCTGTAATGGGCTCGCAGCGTAGAGGCGGCGGACGGTCATCAGGGGCTTTGTCTCGGGCCAAAACTGTTGATGTCCCTGATAAACCTGTTTGGGAAAGGGAAGTGCGAGCCTCTTGCATATGGTTGTTGTTCTCAGTCGATGAGATGTCCTTGCGCCATGTAGCATAGGGCCATCGGCTCGTGTCTATCTGCATGAAATGGCTATGTTGGCAGGGCTCACTTGATTGGATCTATTTATGAAATCTCATCCGGGATCGCATATCGAGGAGGCCAAAGTGCCGGTCCTCAAAGAACCTGCTCTACTTGCCGCCATTATGGCCGCCGCCGACGATGCTATTGTTATTACTGAGGCTGAACCATGTGACGTGCCACATCCGAAAATCGTCTACGCCAACGAAGGCTATGCCAGGATGACGGGTTACTCTCTCGACGAAGTGCTCGGCCAGACCCCGCGCCTCTGTCAGGGGCCAGGCACCGATCGAGCGACCCTCGACCGCATTCGCGCAAAGTTAGCAGCCTGGCAACCGTTCCGCGAGGAGGTCCTCAATTATCGAAAGGATGGGTCCCCTTTTTGGGTCGAATTGAATGTTCGTCCGGTCGCTAACGCGTCAGGGTGGTATACCCACTGGGTTTCGGTTCAGCGCGAGGTTACTGAACGTCGTCTTGCTGCCGAGGCGCTAGATAAGCATTTGAAGGAGCTTGAAGAAGCGCATAGCCTTGCAAGGCTGGCGCGTTGGAGCTGGTGCAAGCAGGGTGGAAGCTTTAGCTTTTCCAGTGAAGCCATTCAGATGTTCGGATTGAAGGTCGAGCAAGCGAGCCTGACCTGGGACGAGGCACTATCCCGGATCGCTTCGGTCGATCGTCCCAAGGTGATTGCTGCCTTCAATCGCCTCGTCAATTCGGGCGAGCCCGCGTCTTTCGAATACGACACCGTGTCAGTGAGCGGTCCTTCTTTGTGCATCTGGGTGCAAGCTCGCCCGGACCATGATGAGCACGGTAACGTGACAGGTGCGAAGGGCCTTTGCCAGGATGTCACCGTGCATCGCAGCGTCGAGCGGCGACTCCTCTGGAACGCCACGCACGATACGGCCACACGGCTGCTCAATCTCCATGGGCTTCGGGCGCAAGCTCCTTCACTTATAGCACGCGCCAGCGCAGAGGGCCGGAAGCTAGTGGTTGGCCTCGTCGATCTGGATAATCTCAAGCTCGTCAACGACACTCTTGGTCATGCGCTCGGGGATGCACTCATCGTTGAAGCCGCGCGGCGTTTGGAAGCGGGGATCGGGAGTGAGGGGCTGATCGCGCGGCTCGGCGGCGACGAGTTCGTCTTCGTCGAGGCATGTGGCCTGACCACAGCCGAGCGATGCGATCGCTTCTCCGACATCGGAGGGCATCTGAAGCAGCCCGTCGAGTTCGATGGGCGGCATCTCGATTGTAGTGCAAGCATCGGCATTGTGGTTTCAGACCCGGGTTCGGCGGACCTCGATCTTTTGCTGCAGAATGCTGATGTCGCCATGTACCGAGCCAAGGATAACGGACGCGGGCGTCACGCCTTCTTCTCACCCGAGATGCAGGAAGGCCTCGAGCGGCGCGTCGCGCACCGCGATCTTGCGCGAATGGCAGTTGGCGAAAACCTGGTCATTCCGTATTTTCAACCCCAAGTCTGCCTCGTGAGCGGCGAAGTGCTGGGGTATGAGGCACTTTTGCGCCTAAAGATCGGACGGAAGATTCTGCCGCCATCTTCGGTTGAACACGCGTTCGAAAGTGTCGAACTCGCCACGCGGCTCGGTGACGAAATGCTCAATCTCGTGCTCCACCAAATCCGCGCGTGGCAAAACCGAAGCTTCAACTTTGGGCGAGTAGCTCTCAATGTCTCCGCCGCCGAATTGCTGCGCCATGATTACGCGGGGCGCATTCTCGGCGCAGCAAGCAGGGCAGGGGTCAAGCCGTCCCTGCTTGAGATCGAGGTGACAGAAGGCGTCTTAATGGGTCGGACTGCGGAACGCTGCGCCGAGACGTTGCGAGCGCTCCGGAACCAAGGGGTGGGCATTGCACTCGATGACTTCGGCACAGGCTATGCATCTCTGACCCACCTGAAGTCACTTCCGATAAGCAAACTCAAGATCGACAAGACGTTCATCCGCGACGTGACGGATAACGCTTTCGATGCCGCCATTGTCAAATCCTTGATCAACCTCGGAGCAGCCAAGAATCTTGAAGTGGTAGCAGAGGGCATTGAAACCCGAAGCCAAGCTGACTTTTTGCGGCGCAGCGGCTGCAAAATCGGCCAAGGCTTCCTGTTTGGAGCGGGTGTCCCAGGCTCCAAGATCGGCGTGCTTGAGGCGCGCAAACTGGAGCAAGCAAGGGTGGCTTGAGCGTCCGAAGCGCTGAAGGTGCTTCGGACACAAGTGGTCGGAAGCAATTGCTTCGCTGCGCTTGCCAGCGCATTGATTTGCTCCTTCGCTCAGGGCAGACACTACAGCAGATCGAGGCAGCCAGCGAGGGGCAGGTCGATGTTCATCGACGGCCTGTGATGAAGGTCTGAAAGTTACTCAGTCGGACCTCGGTAATAGAACTGAGTCTGCATATGCATTTTCCGACATAGTTTAATTGGATCTAATATCACGCTTTCTCCCACATGGTCAATTTTAAAGGTTGGATCACGTGAGGCAGTACAAATGCGTTCATTTTCTATAAAGGCTCAGCTTATCATCGGCTTCATTGCCATACTCGGACTGATGTTCGTTCTGACCGCATTTGCCGTCTATCGTGTAAGGATCATCGACGGAAATCTCGCTGCGATAAACAATGTCAACTCGGTCAAGCAGCGATATGCCATCAACTTCCGCGGAAGCGTTCATGACCGTGCGATTGCGCTGCGCGACGTCGTTCTCGTTGAGAATCCGTCCGAGCTAAGGGAGGCGATCACTGAGATCCGGCGCCTCGAGAAAATGTACGCCGATTCAGCTGGCCCGCTCGATGCCATGCTCGCGCCAGACAAGGAACCGACTGAGGAAGAGCTCACCATCCTTGCTGCAATTAAAGCGACCGAAGGAGAAACCAACCCCCTGGTTCAGCGTGTGATCGACAATCACACTGCCGGAAATGACCAAGCTGCAATGCGTGTTCTCCTCTACGAAGCACGCCCGCGGTTCACGCGGTGGCTCGCACAGATCAACCAGTTTATCGACCTGCAGGAGGCGCGGAATAAAAGTATCGCCGCGAATACAAGTGCCGCTACAGGGAGCTTTACCTGGCTGTTGATGCTCATGTGCCTTGGCGCTACCGCCATCGGTATTGCTATCATTCGTTGGTCGATCCGAAGTGTCGTCAAGATCCCCTCTCTTGCAACACTGATCGAAAGGCTGGCTCAAGGTGAGCGCTCCGTCTCCATCACGTCCACTGAGGCCAAGAATGAAATTGGACAATTGGCTCGATCAACAGAGAGCTTGCGCGATCAGCTGATCGCCGCCGAGGAGGCGAAAAATGATCAGGTAAAGCTCATCGTTGCAAGTATCGGTGAGGCTCTCGAAGGACTTGCCCAAGGTGACCTTACGCACCGAGTGCGGTCAGACCTGTCTGGCCCGTTCCTCAAACTGAAGCATGACTTTAACTCCGCTGCTGAAGCGCTTCAGGGAGCCGTAGAACAGGTCTCGACCGCGGCGGAGAGTACTAATTCGGGCGCACAGGAAATTAGGGTCGCCTCTGATGACCTTGCCGTTCGCACGGAACATCAGGCCGGCAGTATCCAAACGGCTGTCCGCGCTATGACTGACGTGGCTCAGGAGATTGCTTCGACTGCCAATCGTACCGACCGGGCAAAGGAAGCGACTTCCGACGCCAGAGCTACTGCCGAACGATCCGGCGAACTTGTCCGGTTCGCCGTCGATGCAATGGACGACATAAAAAAGGCATCGAACGAAATTTTCGATATTATCGCGGTTATCGACGGTATCGCATTCCAGACCAACCTGCTGGCCCTGAACGCTGGCGTCGAAGCGGCGCGGGCCGGGGAAGCCGGAAAGGGCTTCGCTGTCGTCGCGTCCGAGGTGCGCGCATTGGCCCTCAACACCGCGAACGCGGCGGCCGACGTGAAGGCACGCATTGGATCATCAATCACACAGGTGGGAGCAGGCGCTGAGCTAGTGAACGATACTGGCGAGGCGCTTCGCAACATCATTGAGAAGCTCGTTTCGCTAGATTTGCTCATTGCCGAGATCGCAGCAGCGTCCCAGTCGCAAAGTCGGTCGATCAAAGGTATCGAGGAAGAATTCACCAAGCTCGAAAGCGCCACGCTTCAGAATGCCGCCATGGTTGAGGAAACCACGGCCTCAGCACGCAGCCTCGCATCGGAATCCGAAATGATACTCGATAGGCTCGGGATTTTCAGGACCGAGTTAAGAGGCTCGATGCCAGGGATGCTGTATAGCGGCCTAAGACATGCAGCCTGACATGCTCGCTGCCTGTGATCGATCTCAGGTGTAGATTGAATTATGTGGGCTGGATCCTGCTCAAACCCGTGGTCACATAAGGCCGTCTTCTGGGCCCAAGGTGACGAAAGCTCAAGACGAGTGTCGAGGTATAGCTGTCGCAACCAATGACAGGGCACGTAGCACAATTGCGCGCATTTCGAGCCGTGAGATCACTTTGGCATCGAAGTTCATTCGTCATTTCCTGTGAGAGTTGCGGCCCAATGATGTAGTCTTTCGCGTCCCCCAGAGCGACGGAACCGTCGCGCTGGGGGAGTGTCAGCGCGACAGAACCATTGCGGAATGTCAGGCATCAATGAAAGCGAAAGTTCGCACTTCGATGCTCTCGCGAGGCGGCGCTTGCGGGTCATTCTCCTGCAATTCGAAGGCGGTATGGGGAGTGAACCGCGCAACGCCATCGGTCTTGCTGTCGAATCCCTTGATGAGCGCCACCTGATCGCCGGTCATCTCAGGGAAGAAGTACCAGCGCTGCGTCGGCCTATGCCGCACGCCATAGATCTCGCCCACATGCCCACTGTCAGAATAGCGGATCTCCGTGCGCACCAGATCATCAAGCTCCAGGCTGCGCGCGTCCATGAATGCCAGCGGCAGTTGTCGGACGACCCCATTGATCGAGCGCCAGACATTGACCTGAACCATACGCTTGCCGGCGAGGCGCTGCATCGTTTCCTCGCCGAGGCGCTCGGCCGCGCGGACAGGTGCGGAAGTGTGCGTGTAGTCATTGTGAACATGCTGCGCGGGCTTATGCGCAATGCTCGGCTGGCCGCGGCGGATCGTATGGTCGAACACGAAGGCCTCGGTCGCACCGGTGACCTTCTTTACCAGCGCGATGACCTCGTCGTAGTAGACGGATGTGATCGCAGACGGGTCATTGAAGTCCCTGAGCTTGGTCGGCGCCTCCTCGACCTGAAAGCCCTGAAGGTCGATCGATGCCGCTTGGCCTGACTTGTAGAAATCCTCTACGACAACATCAAAGTGTGCGTAGGACTCGTTGTAGACCTGCGTCTTCCCCCGCCCGGGGTAGAATATCGAAGGTGTCTCCAGAGCGTATGGCGATACGAAATTCATCTTGGTCGCTACCATGTTATTTTCCAATATAGTGCTCATGATCAATGTCCTTCAAATTGTATGAATGGTAAATGGTAGTGTGTAGGGGAGTGCGGTCGCCATTAAACGCCCGCCTTTCTTCAGGCCCACGGATCAAGGATGATTGAACCCGTCTGTGCAGCCTCAGCCAGCCGCCTGTGAGCTTCACTGGCTCTGGCGAGCGGATAGATCTGGTCGACCCTTGCGCGAACCTTGCCTGCCCGGACGAGCTCAAGGCCCCATTCGAGATCTTCGCGATCACCCATCAGGGTCCCAAGGATCTGCTGTTGCGCAAAGAACAGCGAACGGATCGGGAGGGTGGCCTCCAGCCCTGCAACCATGCCCATCGAGACAAGTCTTCCGAGGGGATTGAGCAGCGACAGGCTTTCGGTGAGGAAGGTCCCGCCAAGATTGTCGAGCACGAGATCAATCCCAGTCGATCCCGCCAAGGCTCTGGCCGTCTCGGCCCAATCAGTTCTGGTGGTCACCACCGCATCAGCCCCAGCGGCCAGCACGGCCTCGCCCTTCTCAGGCGTCCGAACCGTTGCGATGACCCGTGCGCCGATCGCCTTGGCAATCTGGACCGCGACAATTCCCGTGCCCGAGGCACCGGCATGAATCAGGGCAGTTTCATCAGCCTTCAGGCGACCGACCTCGCGGAGCGCGCGAACCGTTGTCACGAGAGCCATCGGCAATGCTGCAACCTCGGCCGGAGACAGTCCGGTGCGGTCGTGGACCACCCAGCGGGCCGGCACGCGCATGTATTGCGCATATGCGCCATGCTCGATTATCCCGCGAATGGCATAAGATGGAGCAGCACTGATCGGTGTGAAGTGATCCTCGGCATCAAGCGGATAGCCCGGCATCGGAATGACACGATCGCCGAGAGTGAAGCCGGTCACATCATCAGCGATCTCGACAATCTCGCCGACAGCATCGCTTCCCAAAACATGAGGAAGCGCCAGATCCCGGCGCACACTCCCTTCGCGCAAATAGTGATCGAGCCGGTTCAGTCCCGCCGCCAGTACCTTGATGACTATCTCGCCCCCGCGCGGGCTCGGCATCGGCAGGTCAGCCACTTCCAGAACATCAGGACCGCCGTAGTCCCGCATGACAACAGCTTTCATTTCGCTTCTCCTCGGTGATGCCAGCCCAAGCGCCGACACGAGGAAATTTCGGACTTTACGGGGCAGAATCCAAATGAGATGATCAGCCATTCTGGCAAAGGAAAGCTATCTCAGTGGGACGTGGACTGGCCAACCTTAATGGGCTTCGCGCCCTTGAAGCGGTGATGCGGCACCGATCCTACATTCACGCTGCGGAAGAACTCCACGTAACTCCGGCTGCCATTGGACAACAGATCAGGGCGCTCGAAGCTTGGCTTGGGCTTGCCCTCTTCGAGCGCAACAGGGGGAGCGGAGCCCGGCTGGTGCCATTTGCGCATACAGAGGCCGCAATGGCAGATCTATCTGCTGGCTTTGCGCTTTTGCAGCGCGGGTTGACGCGCATTCAAAGCGGTAATCCTGATGGAAGCGTAAGGGTCACAACCTCGCCAGCTTTCGGCGCAAGATGGCTGGTCGGCCGGTTGGGGCGGCTCAAGGCACGTCATCCCGACATCAATGTCGAGGTCGATGTCAGCGAGCGCGTGGCAAACCTGCAAGCGGGCGATGCGGATTGCGCGATTCGCTATGGGATCGGTCCCTGGCCCGGGCTCGAGGCCCAACTCCTTTTGAGGGAGGAATTGTTTCCCGCCGCCGCTCCATCACTGCTCAAGAGACATGACGCTGTCGTAAGGCCTCAGGAACTTCTCGACTGGCCGCTCATCGAGGACAATAGCGGCACCTATATGGCCGACTTCCCGAACTGGCAGAGGTGGTTTGCCCAGCGGGCCCAAAGCGACCATCCGGTGAGACCGACGATCCAGGTCAACCTTGCCGCTGCCGCGATCGAGGCAGCCATCGAAGGTGCAGGTGTAGGACTGGTGCGAAGCGTTGCCGCCTACGAAGATATTCGATCCGGACGCCTGGTCAGGCTATTCCCGGAGCTGCCGGGTCTCCCTTCGCCTGCAAGCTACTGGCTCCTCACGCCCACAAACAAGCGGCCAAGTTCTGACCTGCTGACGTTCATAGACTGGATCCGGTCCGAGGCTCAGGCTTCTGGCGCACAGGACTGATCGTCAAGGCGATCCCACCAAGCACAGCGGCTCCCGCGAGAGCGAGGCGCCATGACACGGGCTCATCGAGCAAAATGGTGGCTGCCAGAGCCGCGACAATCGGTGTGGCAAGCTGCGAACTGCTGACGACGCCGAGGCTCAGCCGCGGGGACACCTTGTACCACAGGACATAACCGAAGGCCGATGTCACCACTCCCGCGAAGGCGGCCAGTGCGATCCCGCGGCCAGTGGACATGTCCGGATCGATTGCTCCAAACGGGACGGACAAAAGCGCGGCAATCACGAAGCTTCGCGCGGTCTGGCCCATCGCATCGCCGCCTTGCCGACCGATGATTGTATAGGCGCCCCACGCCATACCTGCTGCAGCCATCATAAAGGTAGGGAGTGCGGCGGGTGTTGCTGCATTGGGTAAAAGAAGCCACACAATGCCCCCACCGGCGAGGGTAAGCCCTGCAAACCCACGCCCGCCCAATCGCTCGCCGCGCATAAGTCCGGCTGCGATGATCGTGAACTGGACCGCCGCGAACAGGATAAGCGCGCCGGTTGCCGCCGACAGCTCCCTGTATGCGAAGGAAAAGCCGATCACATAGGCCAGCAAGGCCAGGGCGCCCGGTATGTCCTCAGGTCTCGGCTTGCGTCGCAGCAGTGGCAACAAGACAAGCGCGCCGGCAAGCAGCCGGATAACCGAAAAGGGGCCGGGGGCAATCAGGTCCTGCCCGATCGCTGTGCGTGCGATCAGCGAGTTACCGGCGAAGGCAAGGACGGCCGTCACTACCAGCAGGACCGTTGATAGCCTCATCCGGCTTGCATCTGCCGGGCCATCTGCAAGGCTGTCTCGAACAGGCGATTGGCGAAGCCCCATTCATTGTCATACCAGCCCAAAACACGAACCATCCGGTCGTCTGTGACTTGCGTTTCGAGCAGGTCGACAGTGACGCTGGCGGGGTCATGGTTCAGGTCGGCTGAGACAAGCGGTTCGTCGGTAACGGCGAGTATGCCGCGAAGTTCACGTTCGGCCGACGCTGCAAGCAAGGCATTTACTTCGTTCACATCGGTCGATCGCGCAGCATCGAACACAAAATCAATCAAGGACACGTTCGGCGTGGGAACCCGGATCGAGGATCCGGAAAGCTTGCCTGCGAGATGCGGGAGGACCTCGACGACTGCTTTTGTGGCCCCTGTCGAGGTCGGGATCATGGATACGGCGCCCGCCCGCGCACGCCGAAGGTCGGGGTGATACTGGTCGAGGAGCCGCTGGTCATTGGTGTATGAGTGAACCGTGGTCATATGCCCGCGCTCGATCCCAATCGCGCGGTCGAGCACGGCCGCAACCGGCGCCAGGGCATTGGTGGTGCAACTCGCATTGGAGACCACGAGGTGATCGGCGCGCAGCAATTCGTGGTTGACGCCCTGCACGACCGTAATATCCGCGCCCTTCGCAGGTGCCGATACCAGAACACGCCGCGCACCGCTCGCAATATGTCCTAGCGCGCTGTCACGGTCAGTGAACAGGCCCGTTGCCTCAACCACAAGGTCAATCTTGCCCGCGCGGTGGTCCATCCCTGCAGGATCCGCCGCCTTGGCGATGACGATCCGCCTACCATCGACCGACATCCAGCCCTCACCAGATTCGACCTCGCCTCGCGCAGGGCCGTGCAGGCTGTCACGCTTGTAAAGGGCCGCGCAGCTGCGCGCGTCCATCACATCGTTGACCAAGACCAGTTCGAGTTCTTCAGGTCCATGTTCGAGGATCAAACGGGCGAGCAGACGCCCGATCCGTCCGAACCCATTGATGGCGATCCTGGCGGTCATGATTGTGTTTCCTTTGCCATAGCCTGCGCTCCGGAGATTGGGACACCGAAGATCCCGAACCGACAAATGTCAGGCGGCAGCCTCAGTCCAAAGCTCAGCCGCCCGGGTCAGATGGCCGGTCTTGACGAAGATCAGGCAGCCCTCGGTGCTGAATGGCGTGTGTTCGGAACCATGCGGACTGCGCAGCCACGATCCTGCCGGATAGCGACCGTGCTCGTCTTCGAAGGTCCCTTCGAGCACGAGAATCTCCTCGCCGCCCCAGTGACGGTGGCGATTGAAGCGCGTCCCGGGCTCCCAGCGAACCAATGCCACGTGTTCGACCTCGAAATCATGCAAAGGGAAGACGGAAAGCCCCTCGACCAGGCCGGGCAAGAAGTGCCCTGCTGAAGGACGCACCACCTTCTGGACGGTATCCTGCGGATCGAACTGGTGCAGTTTGACGAAGATCGTGCAGCCGTCCTTACTGTGAGGCGTGTGGCTGCTGCCGATGGGATTGCGAACGTAAGTGCCGGCCGGATAGTCACCATGTTCGTCCGAGAAGACACCTTCGAGGACCAGATATTCCTCCCCTCCACCGTGCGTGTGAGCGGAGAAGTAGGAATCGGGTGCGTAGCGGACGAGAGAGGTAGCCCGAGCGACCTCCCCGCCCACACGATCGAGCATTCGCCGCTCCACGCCTGCCATGGGCGAGGGTACCCAGTCGACATCGCCTGGCCGGATCACGACCCGCTCGCTGAAGTCGGCGTTAATGCGCATGGCTTGTGTCCTTCTCAATCAGCGACGAAGTGGGTCGCGTGGGTAAGAGCCCCGCCAGCCTTGATCGCGGCAGCAACGAAGGCCGCTTCGGCGAGCTCCGCTTCGCTGGCACCGGCCTTGCGCGCGGCTGCGGAATGAACGTCGATGCAGTAAGGGCACTGGGTCGCCAGAGCGACCGCTACCGCAATGAGCTCCTTGTGCTTCTTAGATAGAGCGCCGTCTGCCATCGCTGCCTGATCGAAAGCGATGAAGGATTTCCACGGGTCAGGTGCCGAGGCGCCGAGCTTGCCGAGCTTTTTGAGGTTCTTGGGGTCGTACATGATGGCCTCCGTCAATTGCGGCCAGCCATGATGCCGCCGTCGACATCATGCACCGCACCAGTGGTCCAGCCGGCCTTGTCGGACAGCAGGAAAGCGACGTGGTTGGCGACATCCTCGACCTGGCCGACGCGGCCGATCGGGTGGAAGGCGTCGAAGCCTTCCGACAAGGTCGAAGCAATCGCATCAGGATCGATGAAGGCCCCATAGATCGGGGTCACCACCACAGCCGGCGAGACGGCGTTCACGCGGATGTTGTGTTCGGCCAGTTCCATGGCGAGGTGCTGGGTAAGGCTGTGGAGCCCGGCCTTGGCCATCGAGTAGGCCGAGGAAGGGGTCGCCTTGATCGCCTGGCGCGCCCACATCGAACCGATATTCACGATCGCTCCACCGCCATTCTTCGCCATGTTGCGAACGACAGCCTGGGTCAGGAAGAACGTGGCCCGATTAAGGTCGTGATAGCGGTCGTAATCCGAATGCTCGTGCTCAAGGAACGGCTTGGGGAAGAAGTAACCGGCCGCGTTGACCAGCTTGTCGAAGTGACGCGGGTCAGCCTCGAGCTTGGCCGCAAGCGCAGTAACGGCAGCTTCGTTGTAAAGATCAACGCTGACTGTCTCGGCCGCGCCGCCAGCCGCTTCGATGACCTTTGCAGCATCAGCGAGCTTGGCCGCGTCCCGGCCGACGATCATGACGGTGCGGCCTTCAGCGGCGAGCAGCCTGGCAGTGGCCAGACCCATGCCGGATGAGCCACCAATGATGAGGGATACTGTGTTCATGTCTTTTGCCTTTATTTTGATCCCCTAGGCCGCGGTGCGGCAGTCGAGGCATGGTTCGTGAGCCGGGGAGCTGTCTTCCATCGCGTTGCGCACGGCCCGGAGCGCGGTACGGACCCCCTCTTCGATGACGGGGTGATAAAAAGGGCTGTCGAGCATCTGCTGCACCGTGCGCTCGGCCTCGATCGCCCAGGCGAGCAGGTGAGCGACATGCTCCGCCGCCGGGCCGACCATTTCGGCGCCAAGGAACCGACCACTGACAGGGTGTGCGTAGACATTGAGCTTGCCGACGTTGCGCAGGCCCACACGAGCACGGCCTTGCCCTGTGAAGTCGACACTGCCTGTCGCGAACGGCATGCCGCTCTGTACCAACTCCTTGTACGTCTTTCCGACCATGGCGATCTGCGGGTCGGAGAAGACGACCCCGAGCGGTGTCCGGCGATGACGCGGCGCCACAAACGGGAAGCGGGCTGCATTCTCGCCCGCTATCCGCCCGGCATCGGAGGCTTCGTGGAGCAGCGGCGCGTCGGGAGCCGCGTCGCCAGCAAGGAAAATCCTGCTATGGCCGATACGGGTCGTATGCCGGTCCCAATCCATCGGAGTTCCCCGAGCGTCGAGGAGAATGCCTGCCTTCTCCAGATTGAGGCGGTCGAGATTGGGACGACGACCTGTGGCGGCAAGCAGGTAGTCAAATCGTTCCTTGATTACGCCGCCATCGATCCGTTCTGTCACGATGACGCTGCTCGCTTCCCGTTTGATAGAGATGACGTCGGCCTCTGGTGCGAAGCGGAATTCAGAGGCGAAAGCGCTGCGTGCCGCATTCACGATTTCGGGATCGGTAAGCGGGCCAACCAGCCCACCCAGACCGTAAAGCTTGATCCGCACACCCAGCCGGTGAAGAGCCTGGGCGAGTTCGAGACCGATCACGCCGTTCCCGAACACGGCTACCGCGCGCGGAAGATCGGTCCAGCTGAAGACGTCGTCATTGATGATCAGCCGGTCGCCGAGATCGTTCCAATGCGCAGGCCAGACCGGGCGAGACCCGGTGGCGATGATGATGCGATCGCCACAAATGCGCGTGCCGTCATCAAGTTCGAGGTCGTTGGGGCCGACAAAGCGGGCAGAGCCAATGACCTTGTGTGCGTCCGGCCAGCTTTCGACATCTTCTTCGACAAAGCCGACGAAACGGTCCCGCTCTGAACGCACCCGGTCCATCACGGCCTTGCCATCCACCGTGATCGGGCCGGTCTCGATCCCGAACCTTGCGGCATTCGCGGAGTGATGCGCAGCCTCGGCCGCTGCTATCAGCAGTTTGGAGGGCATGCAGCCGACACGTGCGCAGGTCGTGCCGTAGGCGCCTTCCTCGATAACAAGAATGGAGTCAGTGAAGCGGCGCGCTGCCTTGTAGGCCGACATCCCGGCGCTGCCTGTACCGATGATTACCACGTCCGCCGTCAGTGATGAGGAACCTTGCATGACCTATCTACCTATCAGTTGATAGATGACCAGATAGGCCTTGTGGCGGCGTCAGGCAATGCCTATCTATCGATAGAAAGGTAAGACAGCATGCCGCAGAATGAAACAATCCGGGACGCTATACTCGATGCCGCAGAAGGCCGGGCCCGCGTCGCAGGATACAATGGATTCAGCTTTCGCGATCTGGCCAATGACGTCGGCATCAAGAGCGCCAGCGTTCACTATCATTTCCCCACGAAGGGCGATCTCGCGCATGAGCTCATGGAGCGATACCGGATCCGGGCTCTTGAAACCCTCGGATCACCTGAGGATCCTGATGAAGCGCTAAGAAAGCTGACAGCATTGTTCAGGGCTGCAGCAACGGGGCAGGAAATGTGTCTGTGCGGTGCGCTTGGCGTCAGCAGCGCCGCTTTGCCAGAACCCGTACAACTATCGGCAAAGGGGTTCTCGCACGCCCTCATGGCGTGGTTGAAAGAGGTGCCAGGCTGGGAAAAAGGATTGCCTCTCCCGCCCGAAACGCTCGTTTCGCTTTTCGAAGGCGCCCTCTTGCTCAGCATCACCGCGAGGGATCCCACATTCTTCGAGGTAGCGATCGCTCCACTTGTGTCAGTCACGGACAGCAGACGCCTTAGACCATAGGCAGCGCCGGCTTTTTCAGGGTGCTCCAACAAGAGCGGAATCGATCAGGCGGTCGAGAAAGTCGCCCATTAAGCAGCAGCGATCTTCAAGCAGTAACACCAAGGCAAGGGCCGGTCCACTGATGGGCGGCCCAGCCAAAGTGGCACTGGTCAGCAGGTCGGGGCAGTCAGGCGCGCCAACGGCTTATCTGCTTTCAACCGGCTCGCGATGCGCTCCGGCAAGCCTTCGGGCCTCCTCGGCAGAGACGGCCTGCCCGAACAGGTAGCCTTGCGCTCTTGCGCATCCAAGGTCTCTGCAAGCTTCGAATTCTTCGCGGGTCTCTGCGCCTTCGGCGGTGGTGGTCATGTTCAGATGATCGGCGAGCCTAACAACCGCATCGATGATTGCCGCCGCCTCTCCGCCTTGCTCGGCATCGGACACGAAGCTGCGATCAATCTTGATCCGACTGAACATAGCCTGCTTCAGATAGCCAATCGATGAGTAACCGGTGCCGAAATCATCGAGCACGAAGCGGATCCCAATCGCATTGAGCGCGCTGAGCCGCGCAGCGGTCTCGGTGGTCTCCTCCAGGAACAGCCTTTCGGTAATCTCTAGCTCCAGCCGCGCAGGCGAAATGCCTGTCGTGGCGATGGCTGCCTCGACGATGTTCACCAGTTCCGGGTCTGACATCTGCGCAGGAGACATGTTAACCGCAACGCTGATCGCATCCGGCCATGTTGCCGCCTCGCGACAGGCCTCCAGGATGGCCCAGCGTCCGATCTCAATGATTGCGCCCGTTTCTTCGGCAATGGGAATGAACCGGTCGGGCGGTATGACCCCAAGCCGGGGGTGAGTCCATCTCAAGAGCGCTTCAAAGGTCACGATCTGTTCGGTCGCGGTATCGACAATCGGTTGGAAATGAAGCGAAAGCTCGCCGCGCCCCAAAGCGCCCGGCAGTTCGGTCTCGATCGCGCGCCTTGCCTCGGCACGAAGCTTCATTTCAGGCAAGTAGCGCAGCGCCCGGCCACGTCCCGCTTCCTTGGCCTCATAGAGTGCCAGATCAGCGGACTTGAGCAGGCAATCCGGGTTATCGCCATCGACCGGTGCCAAGGACCAGCCGACACTGGCTCCAATTACGACATGTTCGCTGCCGACCCGGATGGGCCGTTCGAGCGCGGCTATGAGCGAGCGTGCAATCTCATTGATCCGATCGTCTTCGCATTCGGCCACGAGAGCCGCAAATTCGTCACCTCCAAGACGAGCCAGCGTGGTCTCACCGGCGAACACCTCCCTCATTCGCACGGCGACCTCGACCAGGACGGCGTCGCCGGCAGAATGGCCGAGCGAGTCATTGACCTCCTTGAACCGATCGAGGTCGATGAACATGAGCGCATGACGTATCGAACTCTCATAGCGCGCGAACGTCGCCTCCAGCGTTTCCAAAAACAGAGCACGGTTGGACAGGCCGGTCAGCGGGTCATAACGGGCGAGCCGAACAATGCGGTCCTCGTTGCGGCGAACATCGGTGATGTCGCGGCCAACCCCGCGGTAACCGATAAAGCTGCTGTCCGGCCCGAAGGTCGGTGTGCCGGAAAGCGACCACCAGCGCTGTTCCCCATTCACGCAGGCAGAGACAACGATGTCGCGGAAGGGCCTACGCGCTTCGAAGGCAGCCCGTACATCGCGTACCCCGGGATCATTCCTGTAATCACCGCCGATATGGTGGAAGAAATGCATGCCGATCAGGTCAGGATAGGATCTGCCCAGTGCTTCTGCAAAGCGGCCCGATGCGTGGGTGATCTCGCCCACGGCGTTGACCTCCAACAACCACTCGGTCCCATTGTCCTCGAATTCCTTCAAAAGCAGTCTGACCACAGCATTGCGTTCGCGCAGGTCTTCTTGGACGAGCATGCGCGCGAACATGGCGCGGGTGGTGAGGAAGGATCCACGCGCAATGTGAAGCCACAAGGTCAGTACCGTGACAATCAGGAAGACCGACGTAGCAGCACACACGCCGACAAGCGTCACGATGATCACCGAGGCTGAGACGATCGCAGCCGCCGGAGCGGTCGATGCGACGAGGCCAATGACGGCCACAGCCGACAAACTGAAGGCCAGCAGCAGGTCAACCTGATCCTCGCTTGCGTGCTGCACAGCTACAAGGAGCATTGCAGACCACAGGAGACTGAAAAGACTCATTTCGAAGGTCGCGAACCAGAACTGGCGCACCGTAATGTTGCTGGCTGTCCGCACAGATGTATGGTGTTTGGTGCGCACAAACCAGAGCACTGCGAGAAGTGCGACAGCAAACCACCAACCCTGGATGAGCGCAAACTGCGGATGGCCTCGCAATGCGAGGAGCAGGACTGCAGAATTGAGCATCATCGACGCCAGGTTTATTGTCGCGTGCTCATAGATGCTTGCCACCTGGGCACCGCGGACCCTTGCCAGGAAGCGATTATCGCCATGTCCGAAGCCGAGGACCTGCCACCACTTGAAGGCAAGCAGCGCGGTCTCCGGCGGTTTGAACATCATCGACATCCGCGTCTCCTGACGAAACTGGGCTCGGATCAGGTGCAGTGGTCTCGCGCCGCCGCTCGCTGCCGCCGATTAGCCGGCAGCAAGCCTCATGTGTTGCCTGCTGCGCGTCGGTTGCGAAGGCTGAGCACTGTCTGCCGGTGCGGCGACTTCGAAAGCCGCGACCGTCGCCTTGAGCCTCTGGGTTTCCCGCGCCAGCGACGTTGCTGCTGCGGTGCATTCCTCGGCCATGGCGGCATTCTGCTGAGTCATGCGATCGAGGTCGCTTACAACCGAGTTGATCTGGGTGAGGCTCTCGTTCTGAATGTTCATCGTCTCGGCAATCGCCAGAACCGTTTTCGCCAGCTCGTTGACCTTGCCGGAGATGGAACCGAAGGCCGTCCCGCTGCGATTCACGAGATCAACGCCCGACTGGACATGCTCACTGGTGACGCTGATGAGCGCTTTGACCTCATCAGCGGCCTGCGCACAGCGCTGTGCAAGGGCGCGAACCTCGCTGGCGACAACGGCAAAGCCCTTGCCCGTCTCGCCCGCTCTGGCGGCCTCCACACCCGCGTTCAGCGCGAGGAGGTTGGTCTGGAAAGCAATCGAGTCGATTACTGCGATGATGTTATTGATCTCACGGCTCGACTCATCGAGCAGGGTCATCGCCTCGACCGCCTTGCTTACGGTAGCAGTCCCGTCGCCGGCCAGTTCGGTGGTTTCCGCGATGGTTCTGCGCGCCAGGTTCGCCGCCTCGCTCGCGTCCGACATGCGGCGGGCGGCCTCAGAGACCGATGCGGCGGTCTCCTCGAGACTGGCGGCCTGCTGCTCGGTCCTGCGGGAGAGATCGTCGGACGCATGACGGATTTCGGCTGACCCGGTGTCAATCGTCTCGACGCCGGAGATCACCGCACCGATCGTGCGGTTGAGCGAGGAGAGCGTCAGATTGAAGTCGTCGGCAACCTTGCGGTACTCTTCCGGAAGTTCGACCGCCTCGAGGTTCAATCTTCCCTGGGCCAGTTCCGCCAATGCGGTCCCGAGCACATCATTGAGCGAATTGACCTTCCCATTGATGCCTGTGAAGTAGGCCGAAAGGGCGATATCGATATCCAGCAAGGACACCTTGAGCAGCGCAACCAGCTGCCGGATCTTCGCGCGGTTCCAAGGCAAATGCCGCCGCCAACCAGGGGCGATCAGCTGACACACGAGCTCTTCAAGAATGAGAGCATAGCTCCCAAGATACCATTTCGGCTCAAGTCCGATCCGGGCATGGACGCCGCCGATATGCTCCGAGCGGCGAAAAAACTCCTCAGTGAGCCCGTTATCGAAAGCACTCATCCAATGGCGCGCCTGCGCCTGACGCGCGCGATCCATGGCTTGCCTGTCGGCAAACTTGCCGGCGAGGTCGCTCCTCGCCGAAATTTTTCCGTAGAAGCCGTCGAGTGCTGCTTCCATGCGCGCACGGATCGCGGAACTGACGCCCTTGAACGCGCGGTCTTTTGGATCGAGCTGGTAAAAGGCGAGGCGTTCCTCAAGCAATTTTCTGTCTTCCAATTATGCCCCCGTTGGTTAGTCGTAATGCGCAGTCTCTAGGCGACTTGTTGATCTTCAGATTGACCGTCCTTTCTCAGACGACACCTGTGCACCACTTGACGCATTTGTGTCATAAAGTGGTTGAGCCGAGCTTATTGCTGGGGTGGTAGACTACGCGGATTAGCCTAAGGGGCGATACGGATGCCGCGACTTCCGACCGGTAAAGACGTCGAGCGCTGCAGCTTTTCGCGGAGCGATGAGGCTAGGTCTGGACATGCAGACGGCTCGGCCCTCGACTGCGAGAATTTGACCTATGCGGCCCCGATCCACAACGGAAAGTTCTAAGGGTTCCGCTCAGCATCAAGCATCAACGTGTTGGTGCATTCGGCCTTCCAGTAAAGAGCCCTTCTGCCAAACCGCCTCTGTTCCCTTGGAGGGACGGAACTTTTCAATGCTTCCTATTCGCGTGGCGAGTTTGGCATCGCCAATCGCGCCACGAAATGCGGTGGTAGCGGCTCGGGATCATGCTCCGGCGGGGCGTCGATACTGATCGCTCGACTGGCGTCGACATTAGCGAAGCAAAATTTAGGCATGCAACGAAACGATGAGGATAGCCTGCCATTGACCCAGGCCCCGTCGTTCACGGTCCCGGATCAACCGTCCGGTTTCCCCAACCAAGCTCAGCCCCTTAAGTCCTGTGTGGCACCTGAGATGTTCGCCCGTTCTCGTTGACGACGCAGTCGCCGTATCTGGCGAGGCTTTGGCCGGTCCCGATCAATGGGTCGATCCGCTCTTGCAAGGTTCTCTCTTTTTCAGCGGCCCGCTCGGCGACCGCATAGTGGAAGCAGGCCTGAGGGATGCTTTCTTCATGCACCGCTGTCGCGTGATCTGATCCGCTCGGTGTGACACGAAAAGCCGCCGTTCGCCTTCCCACCCACAAGCGGCCATGAGCGAGGCTGAAGCGTGATCCTGAAAGCGGTCTTGCGGCTTTGCCTCGCTTCTGGAAAATTCCTCCCGTTCAGCAAACGACCCCATCTCGGTCATGTAAAGTTTGGCGAAGCTCTAGAAGTGCCATCCTTCATAGATTGGCCCTCGATGATAACGAAGCCCGCCCGCGTAGAAGCGTCGTTCTCCGTTCTCGTAGTGGAAGCGACCAATTATATAATAGTCCCCTTCGATGATCTGACCTCGTCCGTTTTCGGTCGAACCCCAGAACACGCTGCATGATGAGACAAATGCGTAAACTGGAAACGGATCGGTATTGGTAACCTCGTTTTCGACGAGCTGCGCGGATCCGACGTAGCGTTTGCCTAAAACGTTGCCGTCGTCAGGTGGCCAATGTTCTTTACGGGGTTGCGCATTGCTGAAGCGAACTTGAATGATTTGAGCGCCGGGCAATGCATCATCTGCTGGACGCTCCTCAAACAACTGGATGTCCCCGCCCAGACGGCAAGCAATTGCCTGAGAAGGAATCGAGATCGCCAACGCAAAAGCTACAAATATGATGGATTGGCGCACGCTCATTCGCGAAGTGTATTCCGCCGACGTTAACGTCAGATTTCCACCCATGACTGGTCATGAGCACGACCGATGCGCGATCCCGAAAGCTGCCCGGCAGCTTCAACCGGTTTCTCGTCAGAAGGCGACATTCTGAAAGCGACCCCGGAGCGGTCATTCTGGGCCATCCGGCAGACGGACCAGCCTCTGCGCGAGCCAGATTCCAACGAGCTCGGTGACGACAGACATCGTGCCATCTTCAGGTGCGGTTGCCGTGCTCGTTGCCGGCGTTGCGCGCTGCAATTCGTGGGTCATGTCAGGCACCACGACGACGATCGCATCCGGGTTACCCTGCAAGGCCGCCGTCGCCGCTTCGAGGCTGAGGTAGGGAGCGATAACATCATCTTTCGACCCGTAGATCGCGAGCGTCGGCATACGCAGTTTTTCGAGAGCGCGGTCGGGCGCGACATCGAACATCGAGAGCACAACGTCGTCATCCAAGGCCGTCACGAAATTCTCCGCCTGATCGGGCGGGAAGCCGACCTCCGCAAACGCATCTACCGCAGCTTTTCTCAAATTGGCCGTTTCACTTGCGTCGACAACCCTGCTGCGCGCGTCCATCCAGGCTGAAACCGCCGCGGCCACTTGATCTATCTGCACACTGGTCTTGCCGGCGTTCTTGAGGTGGCCGCGCAGGATACCGAGAAACAACTCACCGCGCGGCCCGACCGGGCCGGAGAGCATGACCACCGCAGCAATTGCAGGATCTGCAGCTGCAACAAGAGGCGCTGCGACGGCACCCTGGCTTATGCCCATGAGGGCAATCCGCTGGTGATCGATGTCTTGTCGCGTGCGCAGGAAGGCGACGGCCGCTGCAACATCGCGCTGCATGGCAGGAATAGTGTCAACAAACGTGCCGGTCGATTGCCCCAGTCCGCGCTTGTCATACACCAGCGTTGCAAGGACCGCAGCATGGAGACTGGCGCGCATTTTTTCCCAACCTCCGCGGGTCCACGGACCGGTGCCGGAAATGATGACGACCACAGGAAGGCGACGATCACCAGCTGCCGGTGGCTTTTCGAGGGTCCCAGCGATCACTGTGCCGGGATCGGACGGATAGAAAACCTCTTCGCTCACCGGACCTTCCCTGTTGGACTGAGCGCTTGCGACCGATGACATGACGGAGGCAAGCAATGTCAGGAACATCGACAAGGCCTGGCGCGACTTCACCAGCATGGCCGATGATTTTGAGGATCAGCGCCAGGTAGGGTTGCGTGAAGTCGTAACCCCGCAACGTCCAGCCCTAGCCAATGAAATCTGAGATCCATGCTTATATCCCTTTCTGACGGGCTATCGTCCGAAATGGCAATCTTTCGGGCTCCAGGCACCGGCCCCACCGGACGCGCTACTTCCGCCGCTAAATTGGCCACCGAATGAGAACCACGAATGCTCTTTGAGCGCCTTCTTGCCTTTGTCCGACAGCTGGCTCCAGATCTGCCTGTTCCGCCGCAGATCGGAGACGGAGAGGCAGAACATTTTACCGCTTTCCAGTGCCTGGACCTGCGCCTCAGCAAAGCTTTGCAGCACATTGCAATCGGATGCGCTCAAGCTGACGGTGCTTGCTGAAGCGCAGTACTGCTCCACGGGACGCGGCTGCGCACTCAGGAACCATGCTGCCTTGGCTTCCGGCCTGATCCCCGAGCACCCACCGAGAACCAGAAGGCCGGTGATCGCAAGGACCGATTTCTTCAGCTTAGCCCGTTTTGCTGACCGTTTAAGCAGCGCAAGCAAGGCGGTTCCGGTCTGACGGGAGATGTTTGTGCGTCTGGACATACCTATAATCTATATATGTAGATTTAAGGAAGCAAGCGGAGATTGGCCGTCAAGACATCGACGTCTATGGATGCTCAGAAGGCGGCCGTCATCAAGCAGGGCAGGAAAGCACGCCGGGCTCTGGGATCTGCCGCAACGCCAGGATCAGCCCGGAAACCTGTTTCAAAAGATTATTCGGCGCGGCTGATCATCTGTCGCATCCATCTCAACATCCTCACTTCGATGAAGAGATGAAAGAGAACAGCTACGCCCACGATTGCGACGGTCGCCGCGATGCACGCCAGGCAGCTTGTCGGCGGCGATTGGGGCGGGAGCTGAAGCAGTTGCCCGACCGCTACGGGATGCAGCAGGTAGATGGCATAAGAGCCCGCACCAAGCAGTAGAATTGCCCGGTTTCTGATCGCAAGCCCCTCGCGCTCGGCCAGAATTGCGCCAAGGACAATGCAGGTGGCGGGCAAGCCCCAGACCAGCACGCGTTCGACACTCTGATAATCGTCCGGGTCATAGCCGGTGAGCTGGGCTAGCAGTGGCAACGCCAAAAGCCCTGCCCCTGCAACCCACAACCCGACGCCCTTGCTCACGGGACGGCTCAGGTTGTCGATTGCCAGATAGATGCAAACGCCAAGGACGAACTCCAGCAAGAGAGGCCAGGGGCCAGGCTGGCCGGGCACCGGAACCAGACCAAGCACGAGGAGCATGGCTATCGCGACCACCGGAGCGCGGCGGGCGCCAGCACGCAGCGCCAGCCAGTAGAGCAGGTAAAAGGCCAGCTCGTAAACCAGCGTCCAGGCGACGAAGATGAGAACCGGCCTTCCCCCCGGACCTGGCAAATAGAAAAGCGACTGAACCAGCCAATCGAAGGTTTCGGCCGGGCTCATGGCCTGAAGCACGAACAGCGATGCGATGATTGTGGCGATCCAATACGCCGGCAGGATGCGGATCAGGCGGCGCGCGAGGAACTGCCGGGCATCCTGCGACGAGCTATAGGCGATGATGAAGCCGCTCAGGACAAAGAACAGATCGACCCCCGCAGCACCGATGGTGAACGGCAGAGATGTGGCCGGCAACAGGCCGACATGAAAGACACTCACGCCGATGGCGGCGAGAGCGCGCAGAGCCTGCAGATTGTTGATCATTCCCGGGCTCTCGTCGGCATGATCTACGCGGCCCCGCGTTATTGCTCAGCAACCGCGGTGTTATCGTAAGGGTCTTGCAGATTGAACGGATTGGGCAAATCTGCGTGCCAACCGACCAGTGCCCAGACTGCAACAAGTTCAAGTGCGATGATGACCGCCTGCGGTATGGCGCAGCCATCACCGAAGAACAGAATGCTGCTGAACACCAGCAGGGTCACCACGATCGCCGCACCCATAGAGGAGATTGCTGTGACGCGCTTCCAGTCGCGCTCGAGAATGGCCCATGCCAATGCCAGATGCCCGAACCCGAGTGCGAGAGTAAGCAAAGCCATCAGCGGGAGCCCCACCTGATTGGCTTCGTTGATGCCGAACGAAGGATAACCGCTCCCCAGCAGGGCGGCAGCGCTTTCAGAGCTTGGCGCAAGAAGCGCAAAGCCGCGTGGCACGCTGGACACGAGCAACGCTGCGATCGGCAACATTATGCCAAGGGCGAAGATGTGACTGGCCAGAGCGAACCGTCCTTCCTCGTGCTTCGGCATCTCGCGCAGCGCGGCAACAAGGCAGCCGATGGCAAAGCTCAGTGCTTCTCCTTCGTCGGCAGCTGTCTCAAACTCGGCCGCCATCGCCGACGCCCATTGATGCCGGCGGTCACTGAAGCAGCGCACAGCTATTGTGATGATGCATCGGGCGAGCGTGTCCTTCATGCCGGCAGACCAGGAGCATTGGGCGAAGATGGATCAACCTCGATCGACTGTGCCAGCGCAAGTCCGGCGGTCGTCAGCCGATAGGCGTGCCTCGCGGGGCGGCCTGGCTTGACGGGATCATGCCATTCAGCTTCCACCAGCCCCTGATCGGTCATCCTGATAAGCAGCGGATAGAGTGTGCCGGAAAGCAAGCCCGACTCTTTCATGATGTCATACCCGTAACGCCATTCTCGCGGTCTGGCGGCAAGGGCGCCAAGCAGCGCCCGCATTTGTTTCGAAGGGCGTCGATCACGTGGCATGATTTTTTTCAACATATGTAGATGCAAGAGTCAACGCTCTGAATGCAGTTGGCGGTGCCCTTGCCGCCGACTGCGGGCCGTGTCCTGTAAGGCAGCCGATACTGCCCGACCATTGGTCGAGCTGTGCACGCCATTTGCTTCGCTGCCATCTACCCGTCGATTGAGCATTGGCGCTTCATTCGCGCGCTTTTGCTCCGAACCTGCCATTCTGGAATCCACCCACTTGTTGCCAGTTCGAACAGCGCCGAACCTCGACAAAAGCGGCCATCGGGGCTTGCCCGACGGCCGCCAGCAGTGTCAGATCTCGATGCGCTCCGCTAGGACAAGAGCATCCTCCACATCGACCCCGAGATATCTGACTGTGTTCTCGATCTTGGAGTGGCCGAGCAAAATTTGGACCGCGCGCAGATTTCCGGTTGTGCGGTAGATCATGGCCGCTTTGGTGCGCCGCATGGAATGAGTGCCGTAGTCTTCACGCCGCAGCCCGATCGCGGTGACCCATTCATCGACGAGCCGGGTATACTGCCGCGTGCTCATTGGTTGGCCAGAATGAATCCTGATTGGGAACACAAAATCATCGATGGTGCCGCCCCGTCGCAGAAGCCATGTCGCCAGGCTCGATCGGGCGTCAGCAGTGATTTCAAATTGCACCGGCCGCCCGGTCTTCCGCTGAATGATCATTGCGCGTTCGCGAACCTCGCATCCGGCCACGAGGTCGCCGATCTTGAGCTTCACCAGATCGCAGCCCCGCAACTTGCTGTCGATCGCCAGGTCGAACAGAGCGCGGTCTCGGAGCCGCTCTTCGCGATCGAGGAAGAACCGGATCGCCCAAATCTGCTTTTGGGTGAGCGGTCGCTTGGTGCCGACGGTCCTGCCGGCATTCCACGAAACCCGATTTTGCATGGCCGGGTCGAGGTGAGAGTAGGTCATGATCTTTCTCCATGGCCTTGATTGGCCAAGGAGAAAGAACGGGCGCCGCCCCGGCAACATTGCCATTGCCCTGCATAGGCAGTGTGTTCGCGGGCTCCGCCGCCTCAGGCACGCACAGGCGCAAGGGCAGCTATCGGTATAAGCTGACATTTGGCGACGCCGGTGCGAACGACGGCTTCGTCCCAGATGCAGCCATCCAGTTTCACATCTCTCAGCATCATGTCAGGCAAAATGGTACGCTGCATTTCCGGGAATTAGACGCTTTTTTGGACATGCTGCTCGAAGCTATCAATGGTATCGCTGGTGCGGCGCAAGAAGTTGCCTTGCCCATATGCTTTACAACGCGATTCGGGTTCTACAGTGGCCAAATCGCACTCCCGCAACCACCGTCGAAACCCATCACAGATCAACGCAAACTACGCCCGCAGCCCCGCTGCCGGGCGCTATTGGCGTTTGCGTTTGGAGACCGTTCCTGAAAGGCCTCGGGTGACGGCAAGCAACGCGGCGCCGATCGCGACATGCCGCTAGCGCCCCCATTGCCTCCATCGCTGTTGATTGTATTCTTCAGTGATGCGCGGCCCCCATCACTTGCTGATCGCGGCGACCATTCTGGCAGCAGCCACGCCTGTTCCTGCCGAGGCCTGCACGGTTCCCACCAAACCGTTCGACCCTTCCGAATTCAGATCCGGGGTGATCCTGGAGGGTGTCATAGAGTCCAGCGAGCGTGAGGGCCGGATGATCAGCGTCACCCTCAAGGTCGAAAAGGTGCACCAGGGCCAGTTCCGCGCTGACGAATACGTGTTTTCGTTCTTTCCGGCGGAGAATTCAGGCCAGTGCCTGCCTGCAAGCACCCAGATCGTTCCGAAGGGGCAAAGACTGGTCGTCTACCTTGAGCAACGGGATGCCGGTTTGTGGCGCAAGGGCTGGATGCACCTCGAGGAAGCTGCGCAGCGAGACTACCGCGTGCGCGTGCCATCGGCCCAGCAACGCTAAGCCGGCCCGCGCTACCCCGCTCGCACCGTCCGCAAGAACCCGCGCACCTGATCGCCCAGATGGGAGGCTTGCGCCTCGAGCTCGTTGGCGCTCAGCAGCACCTGCGAAGCCGCCGCGCCGGTGGAGAGCGACAGCTGGCGCACGTCCTCGATATGCGCAGAAACCTTCTCGGTCCCCCGCGCGGCAAGGTCGATGCTCTGCGCAAGGTCGCGGCCTGCCACGGATTGCTGGTCGACCGCGGTGGCGATCGAGACGGCGGTGCTCTCCAGTTCCTGGACCTGCCCCGCAATCGCCCGCAGCGCCTTGACGCTCGCGCCGGTGGTGGATTGCATCGCGCGGATCTGGTCGGCGACCTTTTCGGTGGCGCGGCTGGTCTGCATCGCGAGTTCCTTGACCTCGCTCGCCACCACCGCGAAGCCGCGGCCCGCCTCGCCGCCGCGCGCGGCTTCGATGCTCGCGTTCAAGGCCAGCAGATTGGTGCGCTGGGCGATGGTCTGGATCAGTTCGACGATCTGGCCGACTTCCTCGGCCGAGGCCGCCAGCGCTGAGATCGTCTCGTCCGCCTCGCCGGTGGCAACCGTTGCCAACCGCGCCAATTCGCTGGAAGACGCCGCCTGACGGCTGATCTCGCTGATCGAAAGCGCGAATTCGTCGCTCGCGGCGGCGGCGGCGGTGGCGCCGGCGTTGGCCTCTTCCATCGAGGATGCGACCTCGCCGGTGCGGCGGCTGG
>PNJY01000019.1 GCA_013822125.1 Erythrobacter sp.
GCGCAGCAGCGGCTGACCAATCCGAACTTCACCTTCGATCCCCCGCTGGTCAACGACACGGTCGTGCGCGAGCGGGTGTGGGGTGGATATCTCGAGAGCGAATTCGGCGGAGCCTTGGGCAACATGCCTTTCAACCTCGTGGCCGGTGTGCGTGTCGAGCGCACGCAGGCGCACGTCGATGCCCTCGCCACCGCATTCAGCGCTATCGTTCCGCTGGCGAACGACCAGACACAGTTCGGGGTGACCACTTCGGGCACAACCCGCACGGTCGTGAACACCAGTTACACCGACATCTTGCCGAACCTGGCGTTCCGGCTGGATGTTGCGGACGGCATGGTGGTGAGGTTTGCCGCTTCGCAGACGATCACCCGCCCGACGCTCGAGCAGATGTCTCCGGCCACCAGCCTTCTGACATTGCGTCCGGGCAATTTCGTGGCCGCCAGCGGAAATGCCGAACTGAAGCCATTCAAGTCGAGCAATCTCGATCTGAGCTTCGAGTGGTATTATGCGCCCGGCAGCTACGTTGCGCTCGGCGGCTTCCTCAAGGAAGTGTCGAACTTCATCGTGCTCAACAACTCGACTGGGACAGTGCTCAACGATCAGGGAACGCCCCTGCTCGATCCGAATTCGGGCCTGCCTGCCCAATTCTCGATCAGCGCCCCTGTGAACGGCGAGGAAGCCACGGTTACCGGCGTGGAATTCGCCTGGCAGCATACTTTCGGCGATACCGGCTTTGGCTTCCTGCTCAACGCGACCGGGGTCCAGAGCAATGCGGATCTCGACACCACCGATCTGTCGAACAGGTTCACCCTTACCGGCCTGTCAAATTCGGCCAACGCGGTGGCGTTCTATGACAAGGGTGGGTTCGAGGCACGCGTTGCGGTGAACTGGCGGGACGACTTTACCCAATTCCTCTCGCCGCCCCCGCTCAACGGCGCCGGGCAATCAGTGACCAGGGTCAAGTCCTTCACCCAGGTAGATGCCAGCACGACCTACCACATCAACGACCGGTTTGCTTTGTTTGGCGGTGTATCCAACATCTTCAACTCGTTCGCGAACAAGGAGGCGTTCTTCTCCAACCAGCTTCTGAGCGTGGAAAACAGCGGCCGCCGTTATGACTTCGGCTTCCGCTTCACTTATTGACGCTGGGTTCGGCGTATAATGAGGGGCCCGGTTTGGCAGATTGCCGAATCGGGCCCTTTCAACACCGGTGAAAGTATTTCATGATGCACGCTGGCAGCCGGACGTAATGCAATGACCAGAATGACAAGATCGGTCTGTATTGTCGGGGGCGGAGCCGCTGGATGGCTGACCGCAGGATTACTGGCCGCGCGCCGATCAAGCCCGGACGGATCCGGGTTGAAAGTAACCCTGATCGAAAGCGAGCAGATCGGCATCATCGGCGTGGGCGAGGGCACCTGGCCCACCATGCGCAATACCTTGAAAAAAATCGGCATATCCGAGACGCAGTTCGTCAGGCGATGCAATGCCTCGTTCAAGCAGGGGGCCAAGTTCGCGCGCTGGCGCACGGGCGCCGCCGACGACTTCTATTATCATCCACTGGTCCTGCCCGAAGGGTTCCCGACAGTCGATCTTGCGCCCTACTGGAACGCCGCTTCGCTGGAAGATCCCGCTGCTCCGTCGTTTTCGGATGCGGTGTGCTTCCAGGAATTCCTGTGTGAAAATCACCGTGCGCCCAAGCTGATCAGCTCCCCCGAGTTCGGCGGCATTGCCAATTACGCTTACCACCTAGACGCACATCTCTTCGCCGAACTGGTCCGCGAACACTGCGTCGAACGGCTCGGGGTGAAACACGTCCTTGACGATGTGACCGAAGTCGAACGCGCCGAATGCGGGGATATCGCTGCGATCGTCGGCCAGCGGACCGGTCGGCTCGAAGCCGACCTGTTCGTCGATTGCACCGGTTTTGCCTCAAGGCTGCTGGGAGATGCGCTGGAAGTGCCTTTCGTCGATTGCAGCGACGTCCTGTTCATCGACCGTGCGCTGGCGGTGCAGGTACCCTATGAAAGCGAGGACAGCCCGGTCGTTTCGCACACCGTTTCAACCGGGCAGAAGCACGGCTGGATCTGGGACATCGGCCTGAAGAACCGGCGCGGGGTCGGTTACGTCTATTCGAGCAGCCACGCGCAGGGCGACGATGTCGAGGCAGAACTGGCGGCTTACGTCGGCCCAAAGTTCGACTGCCTGACTACGCGCGAGATCAGGATACGCGCAGGCCACAGGGCACAGTTCTGGAAACACAACTGCGTCGCGGTGGGAATGTCGGCGGGTTTCCTCGAACCGCTCGAAGCATCGGCGCTGGTGATGATCGAACTTTCGGCCGATTACATCGCCGCGATGCTCCCGGCGACGCGCAGCGGGATGGATGTGGTTGCCGCACGCTACAATGAGATCACGCAATACCGCTGGGACAGGGTGATCGAGTTCCTCAAGCTCCACTATGTGCTGAGCGAACGGAACGATACCGCGTTCTGGCGAGACAACCGCGATCCGGCGTCAATCCCGCAGCGGCTGATCGATCAGCTCGAACTGTGGCGCTACAATTCGCCAAGCGAGCTCGATTTTTCCAGCTCGCACGAGATGTTTCCGGCAGCGAGTTATCAATACGTCCTGTTCGGCATGGGCTTCAAGATGGATGCGGACATGCAGCGTCACGCGCTGCGCGATCCTGTGGCAGCGCAGCTGGCATTCGAGCGCAACGCCATGCTGAAGCGGCAATGGGTCCCGAAATTGCCCACCACGCGCGATTTGTTGAACAAGCTTGAACAATACGAATTCCAGAAGATCTAGGGATCCTGAACCTAGCAACGACCGGGCGGTACAGCAGATGCACCTTCAACAATTGTCGCGAACAGCGCATGGCGACCTCAGGATCGATCCTGACAAGGCCCGGTCGCAGGCGGCCAGCGCCCATCTCGTTCCGCTGTCCAGGGCCGAACTGCGCCAGGCTTCTCGCAGCTACCCGCTATTCTTTGCCAAGGATCTGGAGACGGGGCAGTTCTTTCCGGCCGCCCTGCTTGGCCTCAAGGCGAGTGAAAACCTCTTCTGGGACGGGGCTGTCTTCGATGCCGATTACATTCCGCTGAATATCCGGCGGCTTCCGTTCTACATCGGCGGCGAGAATCCGGCGCAGGGCATGATCTGCATCGATGCCGACAGCGCGGGCATCGACCCGAAGGGCGAGTGCAGGATACTCGAGGATGATGGCAGCGACAGCGCCTATATCCAGGGTATCCAGGCGATGCTGGCCACGCTCTCTCAGCAGCATGAGCCCACGCGGCAGTTCGCCCAGACCGCTGCCGACCTGGGCCTGTTGAGCGAGATCAAGCTCGATATCGTGCTCGATGACGGTGAAAGAATCGAAGTGGCCGGGCTGTACGGGATCGACGATCGCAACTTCGAGCAAAATTTCGACCGGATCGGGACCTTCGAGGAAAAGATGCTCTATGCGGCCATGATGTTGTCGCTCGACAACGTTGCCGGCCTGGTGCGGCGCAAGAACATCAGGAACGGCGCGCTGGCTGCCTGGCACACCCCGGCGAGCGGATAGCCAGGTCGTGCCTGCGAAAGAATCCGCCGGAACAGAAGGCAAAACGCCGGTCGAAGCGGCACGCGCCCAGACGCTATTGCTTGGCGTAGAGGCGGTACCCTTGTGGATTTTCGACAATTGCCATCCCGATCCGGCAGGGCTGCGCGAATTTGCCTTGCGGCTGGAGTTTGTCCGCCGCGAAGACGATTATTATCCTGGGCTGCGCGCGCCCGTGCCCGCAGGTTATGCCGATTGGGTGATTACGCAGTTCAGGTCGGGCATCGAGAACGGCGCTGCGGCGGAGCTGGAATTGCTCAACTGCACCTTTGCCATCGCCTGCGATGATCCCGCCGATCTTGCCCCGATCCAGCTGATCCCGCATTTTGACAGCCTCGATGGCGATCTGATCGCTGCCGTGCATTACCTGTGCGCACCGCCGTTTGCCGGAACCGCGTTCTACCGCCATCGCAGAACCGGGTTCGAACGGATCGATGCGAATCGGGTGGCGCTGTTCCAGCAGGCACTTTCGGCCGATGCCCGGCAGTTTGGCCTTCCAGCGTCCGCCTATCATGGGGGATCGAGCCAGACGTTCGAACAGATCGGAACCGCCCCGCTGCAATACAACCGGATCGTGGTCTATCCGGCCAATTGCCTGCATTCGGGCATGCTGGACACAACCAGCCTGACCAGCGACCCGGCTCTCGGGCGGCTGACGATTACCACTTTGGTACGGCGCACTCCAATACTGCCATGAATGGCGCGTGCCCTGTCACGGCGGCGCAACTATTGCATGATGCTAAAGTCAGAAGATGCCGTCCTCTCCGCCAATAGCCTTTCCTCCCGCAGCCCGAATCGATCTAAACGGCCATTTATTTTATGATTTTGCGAGGCGATCCGGGTCCTATGTCATCCTTGCCAATTCACCGGTGACCGATTGGATTTGTGGTAGAATTGGCTGACATGGGCAAGCTTTCAGCAACTGGGGTCAAAGCTGCAACGCGTCCCGGCAGGTTGGGCGATGGCGACGGATTGTTTCTGATGGTTCAGCCCGGCGGGACCAATGTCTAGAGCAGAATGCGATTGATCTGGATCACATTCCGCTCATATTCTTTATGTAGTCGCGCGATTAATTGCGAAAAACCGGATCCCACTTTTTCGCATCGCGCTCTAGACGGGCAGGGTCCAGTAACACGGCAACCGACGGCGGCCCATTGGCGACAAGGCAGCAGGCATCGAACAATGAGCAGCGATCCCGAACTTGTTCGGCCTTCGACCGTGCTGCCCTGGAATGTGCAACTGACCTGACCAAGCGCCAACTGGTATCAAAGTTTGAAACTGGGTGTGCGAGAAAAAGAGGTAGTTAGCAGTAGAGTTTGGTCATTATTTACGCTGAAGCATTTCCTGCAGGTTTCAGCGCCATTACCCCGCATTTGGGGCGATCAATTCTGCAACAACTGCGCGAGGCGCGTTTTCATAATACCACTGCTTATTACTGAACGGGGCTCGGATAGCTATCGTCAAAATCGCCACCTTCTATGAGCCTTGTTTGCAGACTGATTTGAGGAAGGTGGACTGTTTGCCATTGTGAAAATCTCTGGCAGTTATTATGCTTTTCATTGATGATCTACGCATTGGTCCTTGCAACCTCTGCATCTGAATTGGCGATTAAGCCAGAGGTCGACGAGAGGCACGAAATCGTCGTTACTGGAGAGCGTGTCTCACGTAAATTGCATGAAACTGCATCCAGCGTCTTAGTCGAAACGGGAGAGACTATCGACTCGCAGGCCAGCCCCGACCGGATCGAGCAACTTTTACAGGCCATCCCCAATGTCCAGCTTGGATCCGGTGGCGAAGGTCCGACAATCAGGGGGCAGGATTCGACCGGGGTGGTGCGCGACCTACCCGCTTTTCTCTCTGGTTCCCGCCCACGAACCACAATTCAGATCGATGGCAGGTCCGCCACATATTACGAACTGGCATTTGGTCTGACTTCGGTCTGGGATGTCGAACGTTTAGAAGTATTCCGCAGTCCACAGACTACGACCCAGGGGCGTAATTCGATCGGAGGAGCGATCTTCGTCGAAACAACTGATCCCGCTTTCGACTGGGATGGCAGGGTGCGCCTAATCGTCGGCGATTATTCCACTCGGCAGGCAGCCGGCGTCATATCTGGTCCGCTGATCGATGATGAACTTGGTTTCCGTCTAAGTGGCGATTTGCGCCGCAGCCTCACAGCCAGCCGGATCACAAGCACCGCCGTTGGAGTTGATCCTAACAGCGACGAGTCCGACCTAGTCCGGGCGAAACTTCTGGTTACGCCTAAAGGGTTACCCGGCACCCGGTTTGTACTCATCTATTCACATGGCCGCTCGCAGATGCCACAGATCGAAGGGGTCGACCAACCATTTGAAAACCGCCGCGATCCAGACGCAGCCTATGGCATTTTCGCGATCACGGTGGATTCGTTGACGGGGCGGTTCGCCTACCAGCCTCCGGGAAGCTTCGAAGCGCGAACCACGGTAAGCTATGGCAGGGCCGCTGTTCGCCGCCGTGCGCCTCCGGGATTGGGAGAGGCCGAAATCGATGCCAGGGATTTCTCCGTCGAGCCGGTCATTGCCTGGAATCCAGAGGAGGGGCCGACCCTGACCGGCGGGATTAATTACACCCACTCGAATCTGGACCAGACCATCAATCTCGACGCGTTTCCTTTGGTGCGTGGACCAGGCGCCTTTTCGGATGCCCAAGACAGCCTGGGAGTGTTCGGCGAGGGTAGCATCGTGTTGACGTCAAACGTGACTTTCACATCTGGCCTGCGCTATCAGTATGATCGGCAGGTGCGGCAAGGCGCGCTCTCCGGAAATGTCCTCAGCCTGCCGCTTGCCTATGACCGGACCTTCACGGCATGGCTGCCAAAATTCTTGCTGGCATGGGATATCACTCCGCAACTACGCTTCGGCGCGCTGACGCAGCGGGCCTCCAACCCCGGCGGCGTCAATCTCAACGCCGCTGCAGCCAAGGTCGAAACTTTCGGAGCCGAAAGACTATGGGACTTCGAGTTTTTCGCGCGCGCGCGCCTTGCCGACGGCACACTACTTCTGTCGGCCAATGCATTCCGTTACGAGATGGTCGATGCCCAGCGCTCTACCGCCATACCGGTTGTCCTGGCCAGCGGGCAGGTCACCACGATCGCGCGGGTTGACAATGCACCCCGTGCTTGGACTATGGGAGCCGAAGTCGATCTGGACTGGCGACCGTCGCGGCGTATCCATCTGCGGGGCGCGATAGGCCTGCTCGATACAAAGATCACCAGGACTGTTGATCCGACAGACTTGACGCTGGGAAAGCAGTTTCAGCGATCACCGCATTTCAGCGGTTCGGCATCGCTGGTGTGGGAACCGGTCGAACAGTTCATGTTTTCGGCGCAGGCGCGGCACAACAGCAGCTATTTCAGCGACGACCTGGAGACTGCCACGCGCCGTGTCGATGGGTCAGCCACAGTCGATGCCAGGGCTTCGTGGACTTGGCGCGGCGTTACCGTTTTCGGTTATGTTCGCAACCTGTTCGACGAGTTTCACCTCACCTATCGCTTCATTGATGAAGCGAGCGCAACGGCGGGCGATCCGCGAGAGTTCGGACTGGGCATTGAGGCGCAGTTCTGAATACCGCGCTCACTCGCGTGACACCGAGATCTCTGCTAAACTAATAAAGTGAACGAGGTTTTCGATGCTCCGCCACACGAATCGTGCGCTGCCGCACCGCTGGCAAGGTGCAAGGATTTCTTGCTGGGCGATGTCAGGGTCAGGCCGTCTCTACGTTCAATTGTTGGCCCATCCGGATCGGCCACAGGCGAGCCGCGCGTCATCCAGGTCCTGGTCGCGCTCGCCGAGGCGCGGGGTGCCGTGCTCTCACGCGATGATCTCTTGCATCTTTGCTGGGAGGGGCGGATTGTCGGTGACGACGCGATCAACCGCGCCATCGCCGAAGTTCGCCGCATCGCCGCCGCAGTGGGAGCCGGGTTCGTGGTCGAGACAGTGCCGCGGATCGGCTACCGGCTGACGGGTGTCGATTGGGAGAGCGAGCCGTTTCCGGCAGAGTTACCCGCCCAAAGCATCGGACGCCGCAGAGTGCTTGCCAGTGGTGCCGCAGCCATTACCGTACTGGCCGGCGGCGGAGCGGCAATACTCTACCGTTTGCGCGATGCCGAATTCAATGCGTTGATTGAGCGCGGACGGGTGCTTCAGGGCTCCGGTGTACCCAACGGAGCCCGTAGAGCCGAGGCGCTGTTCCAGAAAGCAATTGCAAGCGATCCGAGGCGGGCTAGCGCCTGGGGTTGGTTGGCTGTGGTCCGTGCCGACGAGAATAGCGCCCGCGAGGCGGCCCTCCAGGCGATTGCCCTTGATCCCCGTGAACCTAACGCCCGCACTGTCCTGGCCTATCAACGCCGCGATCTGGACACCTGGACGCAATGGGAAGATGCACTTTTGAAGATACTCGCTGATGCGCCCGATTGTGCGGTGGCGCTTAGCCACCTCGCCTTCTTTTATCAGGGGATGGGGCGCTGCATGGATTCTTGGTCATTGAACGAACGGGCGATCCGGGTGGAACCGTTCAATTCCGAACATCATCACAAACGCGCGCTCAAGCACTGGATCTTCGGCCGGATCAGCGATGCGGATATGGTTGCCGATCAAGCGCTTCGGCTCTGGCCGCGCCGACCAGAGGTGTGGAACGCGCGTTTGCTGGTCTATGCCTTCACCGAGCGCGCGCCGGCGGCGCTCGCTTTGCTCGATGACGTGGCAAGCCGCCCGGTAGATCTCACGCCGCCGAGCATAGAATCGTGGCGCGCGGCGCTCAACGCGTTCGTGACCCGCTCGCCAGCCGACGTAGCGCGTGCGGTGACGACCTGCACAGCCGCCGCCCGGCTCGCGCCAGGCCTTGCCGCCAACGCGATTATGGCATTTTCCCATCTCGGCGAACTTGACGCTGCCTATCGGGTCGCGACTGGCCTGTTCGAAGGACGTGGGCCGGTAGTTCAGCAAGCCCGCGGCAAGGGAATCCGCGACCTCTATTCCGGAGCGGAATGGGGCCGCACGCAATTCCTGTTCACTCCCGCCTGCGCATTGTTCCGCGCCGATCCACGGTTCCCGGACTTGTGTCGGCGGCTGGGGCATTTGGCCTACTGGCGACGTCGGGGTATCTGGCCCGATCGTTTCGTACGCGGGGCGCTGGATCCGGCCCAGTTCGCCTAAATCTGCGAATATTCGCCGAAACATCGGCAATTCATCGGCAAATGATCGCTGCGCCTTCGTTGTCGCAGCCATGCCTGCCGCCATATCTTCAGCATTGATAGCCGGACGAAATTTATCTTGATTCGACCCTTAGCTGGAGTGTTGCTCATGTTAAATGCATTGAATTCCCGCACCGCCGCAGCCACGTTGGCGATCTGCTGCAGCGGCATCGTCGGCGCCTCTGCGTTTGCCCTGCCAAGATTCAACGATTGGGCGGAACCCGCCAGTATCGAGGCGCTGCCGGGATCGGCAACTTCGGTGAATACTCCGGCTGTTGATGGCTGTGTCAGCTTGGCTCGTGACGGCCTAACGCTATTCTTCAATTCCAACCGTACTGGCAACCAGGACATCTATATGGCCAGCCGGTCGGATACGGACCTGGGCTTCGGTGCCCCGGTTCGCTTGCCTGCCCCTGTCAACACGGCGGCGGACGAATTCTGCCCGACGATCGATCTTGGCAACCGTCTTTACTTCAGCCGGGTCGTCGGCAGCGATCCCGGTGACCTGTACGTCAGTCATGAAGGTCCTGGCGGCTGGAGCAATCCCGCCTCGCTCGGTTCCGGGATCAACTCACCGATAATGGACGAGAGCACGGCGTTCTATGAAGACGAGCAGGGCAACCGGGTGATGCTTTTTTCACGACGGCAGGTCAGCGGCGCTGACGGTGCAATCTTTGCCAGTGTCGACGGCGCCCCCGCGACGCCGATTGGCGGGGGGCCCGACAGTTCAGCTTCAGATAACCGGCCAAGCATCACCCACGACGGGCTGACATTGTTCTTCGATTCAACGCGCGCCGGGGGATTGGGCGGGCCCGATCTCTGGGTTTCCACGCGTTCGAGCACTTCGGAGGATTTCGGACCGGCCAGCCATCTCGGGGCCCTCAGCTCCTCGGGCTTCGATGCCCGCCCGACAATCAGTTGGGACGGTCGCGAGTTGTTTTTCTCTTCGAACCGCCTCGGCAGTGAGTCGGCGGCGCCCGATATCTGGCGATCGGCGCGCGAGAAAACGCGTTCCGGGCCAAAGGAGATTATCTTTTGATGGGGATCTGGGCGCGTCGTCGATGCAGCGCACGCACCAGCCACAACGTCTCCAGCCCAATCGCAGCCATCCCGCCAGGACTTTTGCACAGGCGGCGATAGCCAGTCAGAAAGGGGAACGATCATGACAGCCCGTTCAAGGTTAGCAATCGGCGCGTCGGCCCTAACACTGTTGCTGTGCGCCTGTGGCGGAGGAGGAGGCGGCAGCGGCGGAATTGCTTCAGCGCCTCCGCCGGTCCTGCCACCAACCTCGTCGCCTACACCGACGTCCAATCCGCCGCCACTGCCAACAGGGTCTATTGGATTGCAGGGCGCTCAACAATTCCAGACCTACAGTGCCCGGACGGACGGTTGGGGCTCGATAGAAGCGGAGGCGGACGCCGTTCGCATTTCCTACTCCGCTGCCGACGGGAGCTATACTGTAAGTTTGCCATCCTATCAGGAAGGGAAGCTAATACCACGGAGCGGTAATGGCTCTTTCAACGCAAGCGGTTGGATAGATCTCGCAAGCACAAACAGTGACTTGACGGTTGGCAGTGGGTCAGAAGTGCAGAATGTGACTGTAACGCTCGATTGGCCCGGCACGTCGAAATACAGTTACACAAGCTTCGGCAGTTGGTCCGGCTCACTTCCCATGGGCCACAATAACGGAGTGGTTGCTTACGGCATTCCGACAAGCGCTCCAGACATGCCTGTGACCGGCTCGGCAAGTTACAACGGTGAAATCCGGGGGCTCACAAATGGCGAACCCGCATCTCCAAGCGGTGGGATCGGGCCGGTTCTCGATGTTTTTGGAACCGTGGCACTTTCATTCGATTTTGGAGCAGGATCGCTCAGCGGCGAAATGAGGCCCAAGATAGCACCGTTGTGGGACGCAATATCGCTTGGCGTCTACACCTTCCGCGACACTGTCTATTCGACCGGTAGCACAAGTTTTTCAGGCGCATTCAATGTCCCTGGTTCCAGCGCGAACTCCTCGTTCACCGGTAGTTTTACAGGGCCACAGGGTGCTGAACTCATGGCAAACTGGATGGCACCGTTCCGGGATCCAATAACGGGGGGGTGGGGTACGATGAGTGGAGTGTGGGTCGCCAAGCGAGGCGACTGAGGTCTGCTCGGCATAGTGCATCGCGATCCAAGGAAAATGGCGAGAACTGTAAGGAGGAGATCATGTCGAACCGCAAAACGCTGACCTTGTTGGCAGTTTGTCTGCAGGTGCTGATTTCGGCTTGCGGAGCGAGTGGCAGCGGCGGAATTACCTCCACAGCAGCGCCGGTCGTGCCGCCAATCTCATCGCCTACACCAGTTCCCCCTCCAACAAATTCGGATGTGCCCGTCACCATCTTTGCCAGCCCAACGCCCCAGGAGTACGCATCGATCGGCGTCAGTACGACCAGCGCGGGTGATGGCTTTTCACCAGTCGAGAAGGACGCCAAACTGTCGGACGCTTCCTTCGATCCAATCCTACAGCCGAAAATCCGATACAACGCAGCGGGATATTACGAGGTGCAACTTCCCGGCGCCATGTACGACCAGCTGATTCACTACAAAGGGCTGGTTGATCCTGCCCCGAATAACAATTTTTTCCAGACTGCCTCTGCCCCACAGAATCATGCGACTTTCATCATTCGACGCGCGACTGATTTGGGCTTCAGTTATTCCGAGCTAGCCGGTTGGAGCGATGCAAGCACTGGCCGAACCGGCTACGTCGCCTTCGGTTCACCAACTCCCGTCACGGCAATGCCTGTCTTGGGAACGGCGACCTATCGCGGAGTTACATCCGGGCAAGTTGACATCACCTATTTCGACAATCTGTACGGCGGATATTACTTCGGCGGGATAGATGGATACGCGACACTGAGTGTTGATTTCGCGCGCAGTTTGTTGACAGGCACCCTAGAGCTGTACGTACCCGACGGAATGAACCCTCGTCCCGTTGGAACCTACTCCACATTGCCGATCCTGCTGGCGTCGGGCGCAAACTCTTTTGCCGGACAGTTTGATACAAATCTGGCCGGTTTCAACCAATTCAATGGATTGTTTACCGGGCCATTGGCGCAGGAAGCCATCGGCTCCTGGGCTTTGCCTCTGATGATCGATGGCCAACTCCACCAGGCAATCGGTGCATGGATAGCAAGGCGAGGCGATTAAGGCGGACCAAGCGGGGGGCCAGACATGCGTGCCTCTCGGCTCTCCCAGCATGGCCGCAACAGGCTGATCTTCACTTGCTATGCCATTTCCTGGGCAATTGCCATCTGGCTGCCATCCGGACCTGCATTCGCTGCGAGATCGGACAGCGGCGAGGAGCAGGCAGTCAGATTGGATGCCGGACAGCTTCTCGAGCTTGCAGAACGTGCTCAAAAGAGTGGCGACTTCTCAATAGCCGAAGCGGCTTACCGCGCCGTGATCGCCGATCCTGTTGTTGAAGTACGTAGCGAGGCACGTTTTCGCCTCGCGAATTTTCTGATGGGGCAGAGCCGCTTGGTAGAAGCTGCAGTCATGTTGCGTGCAATCCTCGATGAGCAACCACAGGCCCAGCGAGTGCGGCTCGAACTGGCCCACGTGCTAGACCTGATGGGCGACGAAGCGGGTGCACGCCGCGCACTGCGCGAGGCGCAAGCCGACGGCCTGCCGCCTGACGTGGCACGCCTCGTCGACCGCTACTCGGCTGCCCTGCGCGCACAGAAGCCCGTCGGTGCGAACATCGACATCGCCCTTGCGCCTGACAGCAACATCAATCGGGCGACGCGATCTGACACGCTTGGGACGGTGCTGGGCGACTTCATCCTCGATGAGGATGCCAAGCAACGCTCAGGCCTGGGCCTCGCCCTGCGCGGTCAAGCATATGCACGGTTGCCGCTTGACAGCAAGATGAACCTGTTCGGCCGGATTTCCGGTTCAGCCGACCTCTACGGCGACGGAGAATTCAACGACATTGCGCTATCAGCAACGCTTGGGCCAGAGCTTCGCAGCGGCGCGGACCGGATCTCCATGGAAGCTGGCGGACTGTGGCGCTGGTTTGGCGGAGAAGCCTATTCGAGCGCCGCGACGGTTGGCATGAATTTCGTCCATCCGCTTGGGCGAATCGCAAGCCTGCGCGGTAATGCAGGCGTAGCCCTCATTGATAACCGCTTCAACTCGTTACAGGATGGGCGAACTTACTCAGCCTCACTGAGTTACGAACGCGCCTTATCGAGCCGCGCGGGGATTGGAATCACGCTATCTGCCGATCGGCAGACGCTGCGCGATCCCGGCTATTCCACCTGGGCCGGACAGGCCACATTTTTCGGTTACCGTGAGGTTGGAACAGTCACTCTGGTTGCGACAATCGGTTACGGTCAGCTCAAAGCCGACGAACGGCTCTTGCTCTTTCCCGAAGTACGATCAGACCGGCTCTATCGAGTGAGTCTTGGTGCAACTTTCCGCAACTTTCGCATCGGCTCATTCGCCCCGTTCGTCCGCGCAACATACGAACGCAACAAAAGCACCCTTGAGTTCCACGATTATCGGAAAGTGCGCACGGAATTCGGCATCACACGAGCGTTCTAGGGTCGAGACTCATTCAAAGCCAGCAGGCGACGGCTGCGGCGAGGCTCACGGCTGAGAGGTAGTTTCTGGCAAGCTTGTCGTAGCGGGTTGCGATGCGGCGGAAGTGCTTGAGGAGGCAGAACATCGCCTCGAACCTCCAGCGGTCCTTGCAGCGGCGCTCGTCATACTGGATCGGGCGCTTGCGGTTGCGGGGCTAGGGATCACCGGGATTGTGCCCTGGTCACGCAAGGCGGCTCTGATACGATTGGCATCGTAGCCACGATCAGCGATCAGCCGCTTCATCGGCGCTGCTTCGCCGATCAGCAGGTCAGCCCCCTTCATGTCTGAAGTGTAGCTGGGTGTCAGGACAATTCGCAACGGAGTCCGAGCAGATCGACGAGGGCGTGGGTCTTGATCGTCCTGCCCCCGCGCGAGACGCCAATGGCATTCATTGGCCCGCGCCCCTCCTTTTGCGCCTCCGGCAGAGCGGTGTGCCTTGATGTGGCTGCTGTCGATCTGGCCAGTCTCAGCGGACCAGCCTTCGTCCGTCAGCGCCGCCAGAATGCCGGTCCAGAGGCCCCGTCGGCTCCATCAGTTCCAGCAGTTGTAGATCGTCGTGCTGTCCATTGTCCTGAGGGCAGTCAGCCCAGCGCCCGCCACACTTGAGCATGTGGATGATCCCAGAGATACCCGTCATCGTCGCCGCGCGGTTGGACAGCGTTCTTCGCCAAATCCACTCCGACCATGATACGCCTGGTCATGGTTGTCGCCCTTTCTGCACGGTTGCTCTGATCACCCAATCAACTGGCACACTGCGATGCCGTCTTGGGAGAGCGCCAACGATCCCATGCTGGATAACGCAGACCCTCTCGGCTATGCCCGTGCCGGGCAATACCAGTCCATGGCATGGCCTTCTCCATCTCTTCGCAATGACGGATGGGTAGCAAGATGCTGATACTACTTAATAATCTTTAGATTATGCTCTGATTGGCCGACGAGAGACCAAGATCATTATAGCTATTGAATTTTGGTGAGTTTCATATCTGGTATCTCATGGATGATCTGATAACAATCATGATCAAGGAGTGAATTATGGCCTCGCCGAGCAAACTATCCGCTGCTGCAAATAGGCTCATAATCGTTCCCGAAGCTTGGCGTGAGCGCGGTTGGCATGCCCTACTATTGTGGACATCCTTGTCCATAATCATTCTGATGGCCGCATTGCTCTATAATACCCAAAAAAACGTATATGCCGAGACAGCCCAGCTAGAGTGGGGACAACACTTCGAACGAGATCTTCTTATCCTCACGTCAAATCTGAAGGATGTCGAAACCGGCGCACATGGTTATGCCCTCACCGGCAATGAACACTATCTTGAGCGCTATCGGGCAGGCAAACCTAATTTAGTACGAGAACTCGGTAGTCTCGACAAATTCCTATTGTCAGACTCGCGCCAGGATTTGAACATTAAACAGCTCAAACGCCTGAGCCTGTCCCACATCAAGATGTTGGACGAGCTGGTCGCCTACGTACATTCAAACGGCTCGCGCACGGTGCGTAGCGATCTTGTTTTTTTTGAGAGGGACCAAGCGCTGATGGACGAAATCCGGTTGGTTGTGGACCGGATTGTTGTTGATACGCAACGTCAGAATCAGGCCATGCGACAGATTCTACAGAAGCAAATGTTGATCAGCAGCGCGATGGTAGGCATTATCGCGCTCGCGAGCATCATAACTATTGTTATGATATACATGTCCATGAAAAAGGAATTGAGACGACGAATCGATACAGAGGTAGAGTTAAAAAATCTCACAGTTGATCTGGAAAATCGAATTAATACCAGTACAACTGAGCTGAATAATACGAATAAATTATTATCTCTTGTTCTCCAACACATCCCAGACACTGTGTTATTTATAGATATAGAAGATAATTATAAATATATTCTCTGGAATCACGTTGCCAATCATGAGGAGGGCCCGCATTCCAGCGATGTCATTGGCATGAGCGCATACGCAAGCCTTCCTCTCGAAACGGCCGACTTGATGCGCGCCGCCGACCAAGAGGCAATGGCGGTTGGGCATCCTACTACAACAGTCACTGAGAACGTGCAGACACCAATTGGCTCCCGCACGATTGAGTATCGACGGATTCCCGTACAGGACCAAGAGGGACGCTGGCGCTACCTATTAGGCATTGTCCGGGATATCACCGATCAGCGAAATCTTGAGCTCCAGATCAGGCAAATACAGCGGCTCGATGCCGTCGGTCATTTGACCGGGGGCATGGCCCATGATTTCAACAACCTGCTTGCGATCATCCTTGGCAACTGCGATCTGCTGCGTGAGCAGCTCGCAGACGGATCAGAATCAGCTAGACTAGCCGGTGAAGTAATTGCCGCAGCGGAACGCGGAGCCGAATTGACCCGCAGACTTCTCGCCTTTGCGCGCCAACAACATCTTGAGCCAACGCCGATCAAACTCAACGAGCGGCTGCCCGAAATCGGTGCCTTGCTAAAACGGACACTTGGCGAGAATATCAGCTTGGATTTGATACCGGGTACAGACATCTGGTCCGCGCTTGTGGATCCAGCCCAGGTTGATGATGCGCTCGTCAATCTGGCGATCAATGCCCGTGACGCCATGCCGAGCGGTGGCCATATCGTCATCGAGACCGCCAATGTCGTGCTCGACGAAATCTATGCCGCCGCACATTCTGAGGTGATCCCGGGTGACTATGTGTTGTTGTCGGTCAGCGATACTGGATCGGGCATGACGCCTGAAACCATGACGCGCGCGTTCGAACCTTTTTACACGACCAAGGATGTCGGAAAGGGCACGGGCCTCGGGCTTAGTCAAGTCTATGGCTGGGTCAAGCAATCAGGCGGTCATATCAAGATTTACAGCGAAGTTGGTCATGGCACCACGATCAAACTCTATTTGCCGCGCGCCATTTTAGAGGTGGAGAGACATAACGATCCTACAACCAGCTTTGAAGCAACTCCGACCGGCACCGAAACCATCCTCGTTGTTGAAGACAATCCCAATCTGCGAAGCGTCGTGCTCCATCAACTGCACGATCTGGGCTATTCGACGTTGGAAGCCGAAGACGCTCACGCCGCGTTGCGCCTGGTTGAATCGGGCACCACATGTGATCTTATCTTTACGGACGTGATTATGCCTGGAGGCATGACTGGCTATGAGCTGGCCAAGACCGTCAGGGCATCCCGTCCGGAGGTGAAAGTAATCTTGACCTCGGGCTACACCGAGCAGGCGGCGCGGGTTGGGAATGGCGACTTTGATAAATATCAGGTCCTTAGCAAACCTTATCGAAAGCATGATCTTGCGCGCGCCTTGCGCAATGCATTGGACGAGCGGCGTTAGCTGAGGCGTCGTCAAAATCTCAGGCTCGCGCGGACACCATACCGCTGCCGGTCGCCGGTGATACCCAGATCTGACGCCGGCAATCCGGCAAGCTGAAGAGTTGTCTTTTCGATATAGGATTCGAAGTAATCCTTGTCGAAGATGTTGTTGGCGAAGGCTGCGATCTCGACTGGCCCTCTGCGCCAGGTGATTGAAGCGTTGGCCAGCATGTAGCCGTCGAGGAACGTCGGCGTAATCTGGTTGAGCGTCGCCGCCAACCGCTTGCCCTTGAAGGTGAGATCCGCGCCGAGCACGAGTTCGCTGCCGCCGAGATCGAAAGTATAGTCGGTGAAAATGGTCGCGCTCCAGTCGGGTTGGAACGTCAGTCGGTTGGATGATAGCACTCGGCCGGTGACCGAAGTATATGCAGTGGCGTCAGTGATCCGCGCATGCATCAACGTCAAAGCCCCTTGCAGTGACCAGGCCCGGACCGGGCGCACTACAGCTTCGAACTCAAGGCCGTAGCTTTCGACATTGCCTGTATTGAGATCGACCGTGACCAGGCCGCCGCCCTCCGCCGGAGCGATCGAGTTGAGGCCGATATAGTCCTTGTAATCATTGTAGAACACCGCAGAAGACAGCACGGCCTTGTGGTCGACCGAAGCGTACTTTGTGCCGAGCTCATAGGTCCAGACGGAATCGCCCTTGTAGGTGCGTACCGGTGCCGTAGGGGCGTTGAAGCCGCCGCCACGGTAGCCGCGCGCGACCGAGGCATATGTCATCAGCATAGGAGTCCAGTATCGTGTGATCGTCAGTCGCGGTTCGACCTGGTTCGACTTGATCCTCGCGTCTGGCAGCACGCCGCCGGTGTCGGTAAAGGTGACGGCGCCCTCTGCTTGCCGGTCCTCGTGATCGTAGCGCAGACCGAGCGCGACTTCCCAGGCGCCGTCCGGCTGCCAGAACAACGTGCCGAATGCAGCATAGGTGTCAGCCTTGGTGGTTCTGAGTGTGGTGCGCACCAGCCCGGCCGGAACGATCGTGGTGACGTCGCGCGCCGCGGTCGTCTCGCGGCTGTAGAACAGACCGAAGAGCGAGGAGATCGTGTCTGACCACTTGCTGTCGAGCCGCAGCTCACCGGTCTTGGTGCGCAGCTCATCGTACGTGACAGAACGGGCGATATTGAGTGGACCGAAGTCGGTGTCGTTGTCGGGCGCGCGGCCGCTGCGCGCGTCATAGGCGCCGATCAGCGTCAACGTGGATTTGATGCCTTCGTTCGGAACCTCCAGCTTCGCATTAATGCCGCGATAGCGATAGCTGACGCGGTTCAGCGCGTTGAACTGGACCGTGCGCGAATAATCCTGTGGGCTGTTGACGCGGGAATAGGGTGTGTTCGCGCCGTTGACCCAATCGTAATAGCCCTTCGCTGTCAGCACCATGTTGTTCGATGGCGTCGCGCGGATCGTGGCTCTGACTGAGTCCGTGTTGAACGGATTTGCCTGCCCGCCAATCACCACGTTGGTGAGAAATCCGCCCTGTTGACGGTGCGAAGCGGCGACGCGGACCGCCAGCGTGTCATTGACTATTGGCGCCGAAATCGATCCCGAGACCAGCCAGGCATTGTCCGGCCCAGCAAAGTCACCTTGCGCGCGCATTTCGAGGTTGTTGCCCGGCTGGCGGGTGAGGACGTTGATCGCGCCGCCCAATGTGTTCTTGCCGTACAGCGTGCCCTGAGGCCCGCGCAGCACCTCGATCCGTGCCACGTCGAGCAGAGGGTTGTTGAGATATGCGGTGTTGGGTTGGTAGATGCCGTCGATGAATAGGCCCACACCCGGCTGTACGCTCTGCACCAAGGTGACGCCGACGCCGCGGATGGCGACGAACGCCCGGCCGGTGCCGTCACTATTGATGTTGAGACCGGGACTAAGCCGCGCGGCGTCCTTGACCGAGTTGATGCCCTGGGCCTCAAGCATGTCACCGCTGATCGCGGTCGCCGAAACCGGAATGTTGCCCAGCGTCTCCTCGCGTTTGCGGGCGGTCACGACGATGACGCCATCGGCTTCGCTGGCACTCTCGACGGTGGGGTATGGATCCTCTGCCCAAGCTGTAGTCGGCAGAGTAACGACCAAAGTTGTCGAAAGAATAAGCAGGCAACGAACGCGCATGTATATGGGTCCTCCCCTAGGACGGTGAGGCGTGCGAGAAGATTATGGCGGATTACGACCGCTTCAGTTCGAGAAGAACTACTAAGAATGTCGCAGGATCGCAAGACTGGCGTCCCGAAGGTGTACCCTCGAACAAGCAATTCGAAGTGACCGTTCAAGTGGGAAAGTCGTAGAAACTGCCCCTTGTTGAAATTCGCGTTTTCGATTTCAGCCGGTACATCGCCGGCTCGTGCAGCGCAGCCTTGCTGGCTGACAGCGGGGCCGTGGTTATCCGGATCAAAAGAGCCGGGCAGAAGCGAGGACCGCTCCGTCATGTGGGTAACGGACGACGGGGACGGCGCGCTTCTCATCCAGATTAAGGCAACAAGAGGGGGATGGCCTATAAGCCAACCTCGGAACGGGAGCCTGAAATTACCAGAATGCTGGTCCAAACCGCTGATATCGTTATTGCCAACTTGCTCCAGAAAAAAGTAGAATGGATGGGCTTGTCCTGGTCCGAGTTGCATGCAGTCAGGCCCGAGATCATTCTTGTTACGATGCCCGCCTTCGGCGACAGCGGACCGTGGTGTGGCACGGTTGGCTTCGACAGTATCGGCCAGGCAATATGCGGTGCCGTGTACCTAAGCGGCACGACCGAATGTCCCGCGCGAATGCAGGTCTTTTGGGTCGATTTCAACACGGGCGTGTATTGCACATATGGAGCCCTTCTGACGCTGCTGTATCGGCAGGCGACAGGCATTGGCCAGCATGTGCAAGGGGCGCTTCTCGCTTGTACGATTAACGGAACTAACGCACAGATCATCGAACATGCGCTAGCTGCACGCAACCGGCCACCACCGGGCAGCGATGCGGCGGGCGCTGAGCCGATCGGGTTATTCGAGCCGCAAAATGGCTCATGTTGTCGGTCAACCAATCTTTGAACGCCCTGCCCGTCTGTTGGGTCGCGAGGATTGGTTGCGCGATCCACGCTTTGCATCTGATCTCCTGCGCGGTGATAATCGCGAGTCATACTGGCAGAAGTACGCAACTTGTCCCGGTCGCGAAGCTGCGACGTGACAATCGGCCAGTTGAGCGAGGCCAATATCCGGTCAGGGCCAGAGTTGTCGCCAGAGGATGCCTTGCATCGCGAGCAAGTGCTTGGGTCCTGCGCTAACCGGCTTTGCAACTCGATAATCTTCAATTGCCGGCTCCTGTCGGTCGTGCGCCGGTTCAACTATCGCCATATGACCCTGAATTGTGCCCCGCACCGCATCGGGGCAAGAAAACTGAGAAAATTCTCCGAGAAATTGGAGTTTGTACCGAGGTTCAATGATCTTAGCTTGGCCTGCAGTGACGCGTCCAGATCATCAAGTGACATCTGAACGACTGGAAGGTTTTGGGGCGCGACCAAATCAGCGTGAATGTCTCCAATGTCAGCGCCTGCGGGCAGAGAAATTGACTTACCCTTATGTCAGCTTTCTCAATACCTCGCCTGCAACCAGACAGGCAGGACACGGCCCTATATCGGCTATCAAATTGAAAATGGCGCACCCGACAGGATTCGAACCTGTGACCTCTGCCTTCGGAGGGCAGCGCTCTATCCAGCTGAGCTACGGGTGCTTGACGCCATCGGCGGCAATCGAGGCGGGCGCTTAGCAAAGCCTGCCCGATGTCGCCAGAGCAAACCACACAAAAGTGGACCCGTCTGCATTGACCGGGATTTTTGCGGTCACATCGCTCCTGCCGAAAACCGGCCCCGTCTTGCGATGCGATGATCAGCGGCGATGGTTTCCCGCGTATTAGGGAATTGGCAAGAACGCGCCGATTATATCTCGCCCCGTCATGGCAACATCGAACCCTCCAGCAGCCGGATCGGCGCAGGAACGGACCCGCGGACCTGCGCGCGGGACCATAGAGGCGGCCGAGATCGACCGCCTCTGGCGCCAGCTTCACGACAGGGGAGGGGCGATCGCCGCCATGGCGGCACTGGCGCGCGAACCGTTTACCGGGGCGCTGGCGGAATTCCCGCTGGCGATCCGTTCGCGGGGATCCGCACGGCTAGCGCTCGCCACCGATACGCTCGACGATCTTCTGGCGATAACCGCACCCGGGCTGGCCGCGCTTGAGGCGATCGCCGCGCGCGGGCAGGATACCACAGCCCCGGCGCTGGCGCTGTGGCGCGAGTTTCATGGTGCGCGCGCCGCGGTTCTGGCCCTGGCTTTTGCCGGACGGGAAGCAGAATTAACCGGGCGAGGCGCCAGACGCGGCAAACCCCCTTGACCATGTTCCGCCTATGTTCCAACCTGCCGACATGGCAGCGCAGTCACCGCCCCCGCCCGATTCGGAGATGGACGCACCCGGCAGGTTGACCGCGCCCGATGTCGCGCGCGGAATCGGCCGGCTGTTTGCGCGCAACGGTATCTGGTGCCTGCCCGAAATGCCGCTACGCAACGGGCGCCGAGCCGATCTGATGGGGGTCGACGAGCGCGGCCGGATCGTGATCGTCGAAATCAAGGTTGCCCGGGCAGACCTCCTGGGCGACAGCAAGTGGTCGGACTATCTCGATTTCTGCGACCGCTTCTTCTGGGGGCTTGCAGCCGGGCTGGATCGCGCCCCGCTGGAAAGCGCCGATTATCGGCCCGATTGTTGCGGTGTGATCGTTGCCGATGGCTACGATGCGGAGATTCTGCGTCCGGCTCCGCTGCAACCGCTTGCCGCCGCGCGGCGCAAGGTGGAGATTGAGCGGTTGGCGCGCGCGGCGATGCGCCGCCATGCGCTGGTGCTCGACCCGCCGCTCGCCGCGCTTGCACCGATCGGCCAATAGATTCTTTTGCGCTGTCCGACTGGCATACATTGCTGCATAGCGTAGCCATTGGGACAGGATCCGCGGCACCGGCTGCGGCATCAGGGAGAATTTTGCATGAGAACCGCGGTCGCAGGTTTGCTTGCCCTTTGCGCATGGCCGTTGCTGGCAGCAGCGCCCCCGCAGCACGGGCAGATTGCGGTTACCATCACCGAACTTCGTTCGGCCAAGGGAATGGTACGCGCCTGCCTCACCGCCGCGGTGAAACTGTTCCCGCGGTGCGACAAGGACCCGGCGGCACTGATCATTTCGATCCCGGCGGGCGAGCGCGTGGACATGGTCTTTTCCGATCTCAAGCCGGGCCGCTATGCCATTGCGGTGCTGCATGACGAAAATGCCAACGGCAAATTCGACCGCGTTCTGGGCATGATGCCCAAGGAAGGATTCGGCTTTTCGCGCGACGCCAAGGTCACCCGCTCGCCGCCCAAGTTCGAAGCCGCTGCATTCGACTTTGGCGGCAGCGCGCAGACGCTCTCGATCCGCATGCGCTACATGATGTAACGCGAGCCACGCCGCGCAATTTCGCATGCCGACCTGACGTCACGCCGCCGGACAGGACCGGCCCCAAAACGCAGCCGCATGACTTAACGGTATGTTTACTACGATGAGGCAGAACATCTGCAAACACGCTCATCGGGGGTTCTACCGGTCATGGATACATTGCGCGGCCATTTCGGCTCTTCCGAATTCCCGGAGGATTCGGTCGACTTCGATCTTGGCGACGAAGAAAGCATCCGCGACCTTCCACCGGCCGCTATCGGCCAGGATGAGCGGCGCATGCAGGTGCGCGCGTACAACCATTGGGCCAGCATGCTGGGCGAGCGCAATTTTCCCGCGGTGGAGGAACTCGAACCGCAGAACTTGCCCGATTTCGGCCCTTACAGCGTATTGCTCGATTTCTCGATGGGGATCGAGGACCCGGCGGTTCAGTACCTGGGCGACAAGCTGGCCGCGGAATGCGACGCCGAGGGGGTGATCAACCGGCTGTCGGACGTTCCCAGCCGTTCGCTGCTCAGCCGCATTACCGACCATTACATGCAGATTCTGGCGAATCAGGCCCCGATCGGATTCGAGGCCGAATTCGTCAACCAGCGCGACATGACGATCCTCTATCGCGGAATCCTTCTGCCGTTTTCAAGCGACAACGAGACCATCGACTTCATCTATGGCGTGATCAACTGGAAGGAGGTGGCCGACGCAGCCGAGGCGGACGAGCTGCTGCTCGAAATCGACCAGGCGCTCGACCCCGAGGAGGCCGACGAAGCCGACGAGAGCGCCCCGGACCAGGCCCCTGCCGCATCGCCGTTGGCAGGTTGGGCCGACGATACGATCGCCCCCTTCGAAGCCGCACGGGACATTACCGCCAACGATGACTTCGACCTGCCGCTGCCCGCCTTCGGCGGCTATTCGGCCGAAGACGAATACGAAGACGAGGAGCCCGAAGAAGAAGACGAGGCGAACTACAGCTTCGCCTCGCTGACCGACCATGTCGATCTTCCGGTCGGCAAATCGAAGGCACTCGACCTCGACGAACTTGGTGCGCTTATGGAGCACGACGACACCGACTGGCAGTTCGCGGGAGACGAGGATCCCTTTGCCGGACTGGCCGAACCGGCAGCGGATGCTTCAGAGCCGCTTGACCCGCTCAGCCTGCACCAAGGGTTCGAAGTGGACGCTGGCGATCCCGGCGCGCAATTCGATGTGCCATCTGTCCCGCTCGGCCCCGACCCTGTTGAAGCCGGACCGGACGACGAGGATTACGACCTATCCGCCTTCTCCTCGCTGCCGCAGGACGCGGGGCTTTACGATTATCTCGCTTCGGCTCGCGATCTGGCGATGGCGGCCCGCCAGAGCGAGGACCGAAGCCACAGCGCGCTCTATGCCGCAATTGGGCGCGCGTTCGATGTTTCGCTCGCGGCACAAGCAGCACCGGAGGAATACGCCGAACTGCTGGCCGAAAACGGTCTGGTGGCACAGGACCGTGCGCCGATGACCCCGGTGGTCAAGCTGGTCTTTGGGGCCGATCACGACAAGACCCGCCTCACCGAATATGCTGCAGCGCTGGGCCACGCCCACCGCCTCGGGTTGGGTCAGGGGCAACTGGCGGGATACCTGCACCAGGCCGAGGGCGGGCTCAAGGGTGTAGTCAGTGCGGAACGCAAGCTGCGCCGCGAGGAAGCGGGCAAGGTAGCGCGGCCGGCCGATGCGGTTCGCGATGCGCTGGCCGACAAGCTGCGCCAGATCGAACCCGTCGATTTCTCCTCGATTTCCAGCAGCGGCGGCGAGTTCGCACTCGTGATGATTCGCCGCACGGAAACTGGCGAAGTCCTGGTGTTGGGCGAGGTGGCCGAGGACATCGCGCTGATCGAACGGGCGGCGCGCAAGCTCGTCGGCTAAACGCCCGATCATAAGCTCTGGCCACTCTGCGGTGGGCGCGTTACGACGTGCCTATGGCGGGAGCAGGGCGGCAAAATATGGCATGGGTTCTGGCAGTTACTGCGGCAGCGGCCCTGCTCGCCGCACTCGCCCTGTGGATCGCGGTAAAGACCAACGGTCCGGCGGTCCTCGACACGATTGACCGGTTGACCGGCAGCGATCGCCAGGTCGCGATGATCGAATCCGCAATTTTCGGCCCCTCACCCGCGCAGAAGCTGGCGGTTTATGCTCCGTCACAAAATTCCGCGCCGCTCCCCGTGCTTGTATTCATCCACGGCGGCAGTTGGAGCAGCGGCAATCCCGATGATTATGGTTTCGTGGCACGCGCGCTTGCGCCCGAAGGGTTTATCGTGGTGATCGCCGGTTACCGGCTGTTTCCCGAAGCCCGCTTTCCCGCCATGCTCGAAGATGCGGCGAGCGCCATTGCCTGGACGCACGCCAATGCGGCGCGGCTAGGCGGCGATCCGGCGCGCATCGTTCTGGTTGGCCATTCGGCCGGTGCCTACAATGCGGTGATGACTGCGCTTGACGGGCGATGGCTCGCCAACGAGGGCCTCGGAGCGGGCGCCATCGCCGGGGTGATCGGACTTGCCGGACCGTATGATTTTTATCCCTTCACCAGCGATGGATCGCGAAACAGCTTTGGCCATGTCGCGGATGCAGGAACGACCCAGCCGGTAAATTTCGCCAATAACGGGGCTCCGCCCATGCTGTTGCTCCACGGCGAAACGGACACCACCGTACGCGCGCGCAACAGCCGCGCGCTGGCCGATGCGCTGGACCGTGCCGGAGCAATCGTGCAGACTAGGTACTACCCGAATCTCGGCCACAACGATCTGGTCATCGCGCTGGCCAGCCCGTGGCGCGAGCAGCGGCCTGTCCTGGCCGAAATGACGAAATTTGTCCGTTCGCTGAAGGCTTCAGTTCCGGTTCAGGGCAAAACACGCTAGCACCCGGTCATGAGGTTGCTGTGCCAATGTCTTGCCGTGCTGCTCGCCATTGCGATGGTGAGCGTGGACGCCAGAGCTCAATCGGTGCTGCGCGATGCCGAAACCGAGGCGCTGCTGGCCGAAATGGCGGCGCCGCTGGTGGAAGCGGCGGGCCTCCAGCCGGGTAATGTCGATATCGTGCTGATCAACGATCCCTCGATCAATGCCTTCGTCGCGGGCGGTCAGGCGGTCTACATCCACAGTGGACTGATCGATGCGGCCGACACCGCCAACGAAGTGCAGGGCGTGATCGCGCACGAGCTGGGCCATATCACCGGCGGCCATATCGTCCGCTTTGATGAAGGGGTCAGCCAGGCCACCAATATCTCGATCCTCAGCCTGATCCTGGGCGTCGGAGCGGCGCTCGCGGGAGGCAGTGAGGCGGCCTTGGGCGTCATCGCTGCGGGCCAGCGCGCCGCGCTGGGCAAGTTCCTCGCTTTCAGCCGGGTTCAGGAATCCTCGGCAGATGCCGCCGGGGCCGACTTCCTGTCCAAGGCAGGAATTTCCGGACGTGGCTCGCTGGCGTTCTTCGGCAAGCTGCGCAACCAGGAATTCCGCTATGGCTACAGCCAGGACGACGAGGCGGCCTTCACCCGCACCCATCCGCTGTCGGGCGATCGCATCGCGCGGCTGCGCGAAGTCTATACGATCGACCCGGCATGGGACGCGCCCGACGATGCGCAGCTGCAGGCACGCTTCGTGCGGGTCAAGGCCAAGCTCTACGGCTTCCTTTCCGACCCGCAGCGAACCATCAATGCCTTCCCCGAAACCGACCAAAGCGTACCCGCGCGTTATGCCCGTGCCTATGCCTGGCACAAGAATGCGCTCATCGCTCAAGCGCTTGCGGAGACCGATGCACTGCTCCAGACCAAGCCCGACGATCCCTATTTCCTCGAACTCAAGGGGCAGGTGTTGCTCGAATCGGGCAAGCCAAAGGAGGCGCTCGAGCATTTGCGCAGGGCAACCGCGTTGTCGCACAACCAACCGCTGATCGCCTCGATGTTCGGCCACGCGCTGATCGCAACCGAGGACCCTGCCAATTACCCTGAGGCCGAGCGCGTATTGCGCACCGCAGTGGGCCGCGATCGCTTCAACCCGTTCGCATGGTACCAGCTTGGCGTGGTCTATGCCGCGCTGGGGGACGAACCGCGCGCGCGGCTGGCGAGTGCCGAGCAGCAGGTGATGCAGCGCAACTACCCTCAGGCCTTGCGCAGTGCGCAGGCGGCCATGGTCGGCCTGCCCGAAGGCACGCCCGACTGGATCCGTGCGCAAGACATCTCGTTCGAAGCGCGCACCGCTCTCGAACAGATACGTGACAGGAAATAGAGCGCGATACAGGGCGGACTTCATGGAAAAGAATTACAAGAATCTGATCGTCACTGCCGTGTTGGCGCTCGTCTTCGGATTTGCCGGCGCGGCGGTATGGTCGCTCACCGGGCTCGCCGACGCTAGGACCAAGAGCTACCTGCTCGACAACCCGCAATTGCTGCCCGAAATGGCCGAGGCCTGGCAGACGAAGCAGTCGGCCGAGCGGTTGGCGGGAATTTCGCAGGACGTGCTCTCCCCGTTCGATGGCGCGGTGTTGGGCAATCCGGCCGGTTCGAAGGTGCTGGTCGAATTTACCGACTACAATTGCCCCTATTGCAAGATGAGCCAGGCCGATCTGGCGCGACTGATCGAATCCGATCCCGATCTCAAGGTGGTCATCCGCGAGTGGCCGATCTTCCAGGGGAGCGACGAGTCTGCGCGCATGGCGCTGGCTGCGGCCATGCAGGGGCGTTATGCCGCCTTCCACGAAGCACTGTTCAACCTCAGCCCGGCGACGCCGGAAGCGATCGCCGAGGCCGCACGCATCGCCGGGCTCGACATGGAACGCGCGCGCGCCGATGCCGGTTCAGAAAAGGTCGAACTGGAGTTGCGCCGCAACATGGCGCTGGCCAGCCAGATCGGCTTTACCGGCACGCCCAGCTGGGTGGCAGGCGATCGCGCGTTCGAAGGGGCCGTCGGCTTTCAGGCGCTGAAGGACGCGGTGGAAGCGGAAGCGAATTGATGCCCCGGCGCGCGGCGGCGACGGGACTGAGGGTACTCGCCCCGGCACTCGCTCTCGCAATGGCGTCCGTCTGCGCCTTTCCGCCCTGGGCCCATGCCGCGGCGGGCCAGCGACAGGCCGCAATCGCGCATGCGCAATTCCAGGCGCGTGATCAGCTGTTGCAGGATGTCGGCTGGCGGCTCGCCGTTGGCAATGCGCCGTTTTGTGCGGCGCGGCGCAGCGTGGGCCTGCAATTGCAGGACATGGCGAGCTATGGCGATCCGGTGCGCGTGCGGCAGGCGCTGGGGCTCGACGGAGACTTCGCCATCCAAACGGTCGCAAACGGCTCCCCCTCGGCACTGGCCGGTCTTGAGCCGAACGCCGAAGTGGTGGCGATCGACGGCGAGCGGCTTGCCTCCGGCACCACGGCGGAACGGCTCGACTGGAAAAGGATTGCCGGGATTCACGCTGCAATCGACGCGGCGCTGGCGGCAACTGGGTCGCTCGTGCTGACGATGAAGGGTGGTGAGCGCATCACCCTCGCAGGCGTTGCCGCCTGTCCCACGCGCTTCGAACTCGCGAGTGGCGGCACTCGCGCACTCGCCGACGGAGCGCGCGTGCAAATTGGACGCGAATTCCCCGGCTTTGCCTATCCGCAGGAGGAGCTTGCCGCGGCGATCGCGCACGAGCTGGCGCACAACCTGCTCGGCCATCGCGCCTGGCTCGACGGCAACGGCCGAAATATGGCCAGCGTGCGGTTGACCGAACGCGAGGCGGACCGGCTGATGCCCTGGTTGCTCGCCAATGCCGGTTACGACCCGCAGGCGGCGCTCCGCTTCATGCAGCGTTGGGGGCCGCGACATTCGGGTGGAATCTTCCGCAAGCGCACGCACGACGGCTGGGACGAACGGGCGGAGCTTATCGCCGCGGAGATCACGTTGGTGCGTTCCTTGCTCGAACAGCGCGGCAGCGCCGACTGGCGGCAGCATTTCCGGCGCGAAGGAGAGCGATTTCGAGCGCGGTAGAATCACCGCGCGGCTCGGAAATCGCGGTAAAACAGACATCTGGAGCGGTCGATCTGATTCAATCAGATCGGAACCCGCTCGAAGGCCCCAATAAGGCTCAATCGTCCTCGACGACCCCGGCGTAGAGTGAATTGATCGGCCGTTCCATGACCCGCCGGACCATCGGTTCGAAGAAGCTCAGAGGAGCCGAATCGTATGCAGGATCGAACGCAGCCTGGTCGTACTTTTCGCAAAAGTGGGCGCAGGCCTCGAAATAGGGATGCCCGCGATATTGCTCGCGCACGTTGCGGTCCATCCCCAGATGATGGAAATAGAAATAACCCTGGAAGGCGCCATGCTTCTCGCAGATCCAGTGAACTTCGTCCGAAACGAAGGGCTTGATGATCGCGGCGGCCACATCGGGATGATTGTAAGTGCCCAGCGTGTCGCCGATATCGTGAAGCAGTGCCATCACCACATAGCGTTCGTCGCGTCCGTCGCGGTGCGCGCGGGTGGCGGTTTGCAGCGAATGTTCGAGCCGGCATATGGGAAAACCGCCGAAGTCCCCGTCGAGCAGCTTGAGGTGGCCAAGCACCCGATCCGCCAGGCCGCCCGCGAATTCGCGGTAATGGCGGGCGATGATTGCCCAATCTTCGGCCGTGCCTTCGGTCATCGCGGTGAACCGCGCCCGCACCGCGTCCTCACCCGCGTGGATGGTGGTGGTGTCCATGATTCCTTCTCCTCGGACGGAAGGTGTAACGCGCGCGGCGGGCTGGCGCAAAACAAACTGCACCTGCGCCACCAAATCGGCTAAGGGGGGGGTGCCATGGCCGTCTTGCCGTTCAGTCCAACGCCCTTCTTCGCCAACAAGAACCGGGCTTTCTGGAACCTCCAGCTGATCGGCTGGGGATCGGCATTCCTGCTGCGCGCGCTGTCGGCGCTGGCCAACGGCCAGCCGCTCGATCTGCTGGC